>NZ_JBMPPK010000014.1:0-196917 GCF_049339405.1 Undibacterium sp. Tian12W | reverse complement strand
CGAATATCGCCAGCAAGGTCACCGTCATCCACCGTCGCGACAAGTTCCGTGCAGAGGCAATCTTGATTGACCGTCTGATGGCCAAGGTGGCTGAAGGCAAGATCGAAGTCAAATGGAACCATACGCTAGATGAAGTCATCGGTGATGACTCTGGCGTGACAGGCATCAATGTCAAAGCTGCGGATGGCACAGTTACCCCCATCACCCTGCATGGCGTGTTCATCGCGATTGGCCACAAACCGAATACCAGTATCTTTGATGGCCAGCTTGATATGAAGAATGGCTACATCAAGACGCGTACCGGTACTGAAGGCATGGCAACAGCCACTAACGTACCGGGTGTGTTTGCAGCTGGTGACGTGCAAGACCATATCTATCGCCAGGCGATTACCAGTGCTGGTACAGGCTGCATGGCAGCCCTGGATGCGCAACGCTTCCTGGAAGAATAAGTCAAACGCCAAGGATGTAAAGCATGTCGTCTTTTAAAAACCTTGCTGACCTGAAGTCACTCAGTCAGCAATTAAAGCAACAAGAAGAAAGCCGACAACGTGCCGAAGCAGAACGTCTGGAACGGGAAAAGAAAGCCAGAGAAGAGGCGAATATTTTTCGTTCCAGCGTAGGCAAGGTAGAGGTTTTAAAAACCGCGGTGAAGCATAACCCTGCCCCAGCTCGCCTTGAGCCTCTGCCATTTCAACACATTGCGGATGAACAGGCAGCCCTACAAGAATCTTTGTCGGATGAATTCGATGCTGATTCCCTACTGGAAACTGATGAAAACCTCAGCTATACCAGATCAGGCGTAGGCCAGGATGTCGTCAGGAAGCTGCGTAAGGGCCACTGGGTCATACAGGCGCAACTTGACCTGCATGGCTTGCGTCGCGATGAAGCCAGGGACAGTCTGGGAGAATTTTTGCGTAAATGCATGCGCAATGGCACACGTTGTGTGCGCATCATCCATGGCAAAGGCCTGGGCTCTGTCAACAAGGAACCTGTACTGAAGCAAAAAGTCAGGAACTGGCTGATACAGAAAGATGAAGTATTGGCATTCAGCCAGGCGACTGCGGCTGATGGTGGCTCTGGTGCCTTAATCGTGCTATTGAAATCTTGAATATGGCTGATGGCTATGCAGCCCGAGCCCCCGACGAACCGGGGCTCAGGCATAGCAAACTTAATTGCGGAACTTCTTCTCCTTCGAAATAACGGTCATATCAACATATTTTGAACCGTTATGATTCGAAGGCGAAAAACTCACATCAAAACCACCCGCGTCATAACTGCTGCGGTTGATACTTTCCAGTGCAGACACCAGTTTTTCTCTGGTGAGGCCTGAGCCAGCGCGCTTCAAGCCTTCCACAAATACTTTGGCAGCCAGATAACCTTCGAAGCTGGAAAAGTTCAGATTTTTATTTCCGGCTTTCTCCATACTTTTCGTGTATTCGGCAACCACAGGTATTGACGGTGACCATGGAAATGGAACCACCTGTGAAATCACAACACCAACGCCATCTTTATCCAGCGCATCTGCCAGAGCCTGGCTACCAACAAAAGAAACATTGTAGAACATGCCAGTATAGGCAGCCTTGTGCATTTCTTTGACCAGCGCACTACTGGCTGCATAGGTGCTGATCTGTATGATGGCATCAGGCCGTTTTGGCAAGAGTTTGGCAACGGCAGCTGAGACATCAGTGCTGTTCCTTTCCACTGTTGCCATCTCGGCTATACGCAAATTCCTTTTTTTCATCGCCAGTTCCACACCCGCCAGACCCGCCTTGCCATAGGCATCGTTCTGGTAAAAAATGGCGATATTTTTTGTCCCCAGATTGGCCAGACGATCGACCAGATATTCAGTCTCGTCGTTATAACTTGCCCGGATATTGAAAATCTGACGGTTGAGAGGTTCTCTCAGGGATTGCGCACCGGTATAAGGTGCGAAAAAAGGGACTTTTGCTTGTGTGAAAATGGGTAAGGCTGCATTACTGGTGGCTGTACCTACATAGCCAAATAAAGCAAATACGCCATCATTTTCAATCAGGGCCTTGGTATTGGTAGCCGCCAGATCTGCCTCATACTTATCATCTTTTTGTATGATTTCAATCTTGCGGCCATATACACCACCAGCAGCATTGACCTGATCAAAATAAGTCTTGGCACCTGAATTGAGCTGCAAGCCAAGTTGTGCTGCCGGGCCGGAAAATGCAGCTGACTGGCCCAATAAAATTTTTCTATCTGTGACACCGGTTTCGGCTTGGACATTTGCCATCGCCATCAACACCAGTGCCACCCCTATTTTTGTTTTTGCTCTTGCTTTTGAAACACCAACAAATTCATTTACTGCAAACTTCTTAAACATCGTCATATTTAAACCGCATCAGGACCCGTCTCGCCAGTGCGAATACGTATTACCTGCTCCACATTTTGTACAAAAATCTTCCCATCACCAATCTTGCCGGTATGGGCTGCCTTAATAATTGCATCGACTACATTGTCGGCAATCTTGTCATCTACTACGACTTCCACCTTGATCTTGGGCAAGAAATCGACCACGTACTCAGCGCCACGATACAGCTCCGTGTGCCCTTTTTGACGGCCAAAACCTTTTACCTCGACCACAGTCAATCCTGTCACACCAACGTCAGCCAGTGCCTCACGCACTTCGTCGAGTTTGAATGGTTTGATGATAGCGGTAATCTGTTTCATTTCCCTCTCCTTAAATTGTTACGGTTAATACGATTAATATAATTAATACGGATCAAACTAGTCTCTGAACTTCGAAGTAATAGGATAACGCCAGTCACGCCCGAAAGCGCGATGGGTAATCCTGATACCTATGGGCGCTTGACGCCGCTTGTACTCATTAATTTTGATCAGGCGCGTGATACGTTCAACATCCTCTGCCGCATAGCCTGCCGCGACTATCTCGGCACGCGCCTTGTTTTCTTCCATATACATGGCCATGATGCCGTCCAGAATGTCATAGGACGGCAAAGAATCCTGGTCTTTTTGATCAGGTCGCAATTCAGCCGATGGCGCCCTCGTCAGTATCCGCTCGGGTATTACGGCTGACAGGGTATTGCGATAGGCACACAGGCGATATACCAGGGTTTTGGCAATATCCTTGATGACGGCAAAGCCACCCGCCATGTCACCGTACAAAGTACAGTAACCAACTGCCATTTCACTCTTGTTACCCGTCGTCAAAACGATGGAACCATATTTGTTCGACAAGGCCATCAACAGTGTGCCACGTATCCTGGCCTGTATATTTTCTTCGGTGGTATCTTCCTTCAAGCCAGCAAATTCCTGGCTCAGGGTAGAACGGAATGCGCTGAAGCAATCGCTGATGGCGATTTCATCGTAGCGCACACCTATGCGTGCCACCATATCACGCGAATCCAGCCATGAAATATCGGCAGTATAAGGCGAAGGCATCATGATCGCCCTGACCTTGTCTGCACCCAGCGCATCGACTGCAATTGCCAGCACCAGGGCAGAATCAACTCCGCCAGACAAACCCAGCAATACACTGGGGAAGCCGTTTTTGCCTACATAATCACGCACGCCCATGACCAGTGCCTGATAAACCTCGGCTTCCAGCGATAAGGCCGCTTCCACGCGAGCAGTCAGAGGCTGTTCACCATCAAATTCGACTACTTGCAAATCAGCTTCGCAATGCTTCATTTGAGCGCAAATCTGACCCTGGACATCCATGACAAATGAATTGCCATCAAAAATCAATTCATCCTGGCCACCGACCAGATTGGCATACACCAGGGACAAACCCTGAGAGATCACATTGGCGCGCATGACGTCGTAGCGCTGATGCTGCTTACCCATGTGATAGGGTGAACCGTTTGACACCAGCAGCACTTCTGCGCCGGCCTGCCTGGCTTGTGCTGGCGCATCTGGCAGCCAGGTATCTTCGCAGATATTGATGCCGAAATTCACGCCCTTGATAGCAAATACACAAGCCTGATTACCTGATGAAAAATAGCGTTTTTCATCAAACACCATATCATTTGGCAAATCACGCTTAAAATAACTTGCTAATACCACACCATCTTGCAGCACAGAAACAGCATTATACCGTTTACCATCGACCTCACCCGGATGACCAACCAAAACCGCAAGGCCGGGAAATAGCGTAAGCTGTTTCTTTAAGGTATCGAGTGCGGCAGCAGTATCATGATAAAACGCCTGGCGCAGCAATAAATCTTCTGGTGGATAGCCTACCAGGGACAATTCCGGTGTGACGAGTATGTCTGCTCCCTGCTCTGCGGCACGGCGGGCATATTCTGCGATCTGGGCAGCATTGCCGGCAAGATCACCGACAACGCTATTCATCTGGGCAATGGCAACTTTTACGGTCATATTTGCAAATCTGTATTAAATCGAAAATGAAATCTGAATCTCCAGCCCCACATTATCGCATGCGTATCGTCACTTCACTGAGCGAGATAGCGCAATCATCATGGGACAGCCTGATTGCAGATCAGACGCTTGCCAATCCATTTCTATCGTATGCATTTTTAAGCGCCATGGAAGAGTCAGGTTCTGCCACTGAAAAAACTGGCTGGCAAAGCTGCTTTATTACCATCTGGGATGGAGAACAACTTGAAGCTGCGATGCCGCTGTATGAAAAAAGCCATTCCTATGGCGAGTATGTGTTTGACTGGGCCTGGGCCAGAGCGTTTGAGCGGCATGGCCACGATTATTATCCCAAGCTGTTGTCCGCCATCCCTTTCTCTCCCATCACGGGAAGCCGCCTGCTGGCACGCAATACTGCCGCACAAGGGGCATTGATCGCTGCTCTGCAGGAGCTACAAGAGGCCGGTGAATATTCTTCCAGCCATTTGCTGTTCTTGCCAGAAGATCAGGCGCGCATGCTCAGTGAAGAAGGCTATCTTTTGCGCAAAGGCGTGCAATTTCACTGGGAAAACAAGGGCTACCAATGTTTTGATGATTTTCTGGATACGCTGGACAAGAAAAAACGCAAGAATATTCGTGCCGAGCGCAGGAAAGTGCAGGATGCCGGCATACAGTTCCAGCAGGTGCGCGGCAAAGACATGCAAGAAGACGATTGGCGCTTTTTCAAAAGCTGTTATGACCAGACTTATGAAGAGCATCATTCAACGCCATACCTGAATCTGGATTTTTTCTTGCGCATAGGTCGTGCCATGCCAGAAAACATCCATCTTATTATTGCATTGCGAGACGGCAACAAGATCGCAGCATCCCTGCTCATTCATGATCAGCAGCGCGTGTATGGGCGTTATTGGGGTTGCCTGGAAACACATCCCTGCCTGCATTTTGAAACCGCTTACTACCAATCCATCGATTTCTGCATACAGGAAAAAATTGCGATTTTCGAAGGCGGAGCACAAGGCGAGCACAAAATGGCACGCGGCTTTCTGCCAACCACAACCTGGTCGGCACATTACTTGAGTCATCCAGAATTTTTTGACGCAGTATCAAATTTCCTTGTACGTGAAACACAAGATATTGAGCTATATTTAGATGAATTACATCAACACACACCATATAAAGCGCTGAAACACAATGAAGTAAGCGCTACTTGAAATTTTGCTTCGTTCAAGGCATCCTGTCGCCATGCAAAATAACTTTCTCTCGACACCGAATGCACCACCTGCTGCATTGCCAAGCAAACGCGTCGGACGCTTTTACCTCAGCGAGCGTCTGGGCATGGGATCAAATGGTGCCGTGTATCTGGGCCACGATCCTGTCATAGACCGCGATGTCGCCATTAAAATATTTAGTGCGGGCAATAATGCTGCCGACAAGAAGCAACGCGAACAGCAATTTATCAATGAGGCACGCGCAGCTGGCAGGTTATCCCACCCCAATATCGTGACCATATTTGATGCGTCCAGTGAAGGTGGCACGACATTTATCGCGATGGAATTTCTGCAGGGCAAGGATTTGCGACATATCCTGGCAGACGGCAAGCAATTCGACATCATAGAGACCGCGAATATCATACAAAAGATTGCCGAGGCACTTGCTTACGCCCATGCCAATGGCGTGATACATCGCGACATCAAGCCTGCGAATATCTTTGTCTTACCCAACCAGCAACCCAAGGTGGTGGATTTTGGTATCGCCCGTGCACCAAATCGTGTGCTCGATGAAACCAGGGAACAGGCCCACACCCTGTTCAATAATAATATTCTGGGCACACCCAACTACATGTCGCCAGAGCAGGCTAATGGCAAACCTGTCAATGCCTTGACGGATGTGTATTCGCTGGGCACAGTCATGTATGAAATGCTGACTGGCCAAAAGCCATTTCAGTCGCAAGATGTTGACAAATTATTGCAACAGATTGTAAATAAAGTAGCGAAATATCCCTCTGAAATTCGCACTAGCATACCGGATTCACTATCCAAAATTGTCATGAAGGCGATGCAGAAAGACCCTGCAGCACGATATGAAAGTGCCGCTGAAATGTCTTTGGCATTAGAGAAATTCCTTGAGCGCGACAGAAAACTGAAGCGCAAGCGTCAGAAACAAGGTAGTGATACCAGCGACTATGCCAATGACGATAGTCCGCACGTTGGTTCCTGGCTGAGTTGGGCCGCGTTGATCGCTGCCGTCGTCGGTGTGGCAGCTTATCTGATACACAGAATATGAGTCTGCTAGCGATGCACGTTGAATGAGTCAGCAAAAAAACAAAAAAGGTGCGATCAAATCGCACCTTTTTTTAATTCTAAAGCTCTTAGTTACTAACTTTTAATTGCTAGCTCTTAAGTCTTAAGCTTCGGCTTCAGCTTTTTGGAAACTTTCTACGCCTGCCAAAATTTCTGCTTTGGCATCGTCAGGACCGCCCCAACCTTCAACTTTAACCCATTTGCCTTTTTCCAGATCTTTGTAGTGTTCAAAGAAATGCTGGATCTGGCGCAGACGCAATTCGTTCAGGTCTTCAGGTTTTTGCCAGTGTGTGTAGATAGGCAGGATTTTATCTACTGGTACAGCCAATACTTTGGCATCGTTACCGGCTTCATCTGTCATTTTCAGGATGCCGATAGGACGGCAACGCACTACCACACCAGGGATCAGCGGGAAAGGCGTGATGACCAATACGTCAACCGGGTCGCCGTCGCCAGCCAGAGTTTGTGGCACATAGCCATAGTTGCAAGGATAATGCATGGCAGTACCCATGAAACGATCGACAAAAAGGGCGCCAGTGTCTTTATCGACTTCATACTTGATTGGATCGCCATTCATAGGGATTTCGATAATAACGTTGAAGTCATTTGGCAGATCACGACCTGCTGGTACTTTATTCAAGCTCATCTTGCACTTTCTGTATAAGTATCAATAGAAGAAATGGTTTGAACGGGATTATATAGTTTTTCAAGGCAGAATTGTGCGCCGCAACAGGGCGGTATGACAATTTAACTTTCAGCCAGTTAATACAATCCGCATCCTCATAACATGGTTGCCATCGCACATTGGCGATAATGGCTGGCAGCTTCTTCTGCCTGGCCCAGCGCCTCATGCAACTGCGCCAGCTTCAGGTTGCCTTCGCGCACAGTGCGCGGGTCAACTGCATCGGACAATGCCTGCTCCATATGTCTTTGTGCCTTACCCCATAATTTCTGACGAAGACATAGTGTACCAAGCGTCAGTGCCAGTTCCGGGTCAGTTGGGTGTTGCTCTGACCATTTTTCACAATGTTCAATTTGTGATAACAAGGCAGCAGATCCCTCTGATGCAGCGGCATCACGGTAAGCGCGCATGAGGCGTTCATCCCATTCCTCTGTCAGTGCTTTTTCCACTATGCCACGGGCATCATCAAACAAGCCGTGCGAGTTGAATGCGGTCGCGGCTGTGGCAGCGATAAAAGCAGATTTGCGCTCTGCCTGAGGGATTTCATACCAGACCCGGCGCAGGGACTCGGCATCATGCCCCTGATTCTTCAGCAAATCTTCATAAGCCAGCTCACGCAAACGTTGCGACAACGCCGGATGCAGGGCGCGGTGCTTGTCCAGTGTGCGTACCAGCTTCAATACTTCCTGCCACTTCTGTGCCTGCTGATTCGCTTTCAAGGCCCAACGCAAGACCTGAATGTGGCGTGTACCATTGGCATTCAGTTCACGCACTGCTTCCAGCGCCTTGCCAGGCTGATGCTGATCGACCAGCAATTCTGTCATGCTCACCAAGCGGGCAACCTTGTAAGTGCCATCCTGCTCAAGACCGGCAAACCATGAATCACGCCGCTCATACTGGCTCATGTGATGGGCTGCACGCGCGCCGATCAGTGAAGCAACGCCAGCATTGTCTGGCAAATCAGTAGCCCGCATGGCAGCTTTTTCGGCATGGCCAAAGCGGCCTTCAAACAAGGCTTTCAAGGCTTCACGCAAAGCTTTGTTGCTGTCTTTTTCACGTTTGTTCTGGCGATACAGGGCCACTTTGCGTGGCATTTTTCTGGTGGTGACGATGGCACGTATGACCAGATAAATGACGATAAAAGTAAGCAGCAACAGGAACAGGAAGAAGTTCAATGACAAGTCTATCCGATAAGGCGGAAAGAACAGGACCACATTCCCAGGGTTATAACGTGCGCCCACGGCCAGGCCAACAGCGAGCGCAAAAAGAATCAGAAGCCGGATGAAGATACGCATACTCTTATGGCTTCACTTTATAGTTACGTACCGCGTTCAGACTTTCGCCCAGGGTCGGCATTTCTATTGACAGATTGCTGCCCTGCACCTGACGCAACAAGGCTTGCACAGTCTGTGTCTGCTTGGCACGGGTATCAAAATACTTGCCGATGGCATCCTGTGCAGCGATCATGTCGCTCCTGAAGATACTTTCATTTCTGGACAACAGTGCCAGCCTCGCATTCAACAGGCGCAGCTTCAGGTTTTCGCGGGCGAAATAAGATTGAGATGGTGTCAGCAACAATACATCCGGCGTTTCTACATTACGCACCCGTATTAACTGTTTGACTTCATTCCACATTTCGCTGGAAAAACTCTGCCAGCCATCTTGCAGGCGCATGCTCCAGGTAATTTCTTCAACATCATCGACAGTCTTCTTTTCTGCTTTTGCAGTGACTGAAGATTTTGGCAAAACGCGCAATGGCGCTTTTGGCGGTGTTGCTGATACCACTGATTTCTCATCCGACCATAATGGAATATGGTCAATCTGGGCAATCACACTATCCAGGCGCAGTGCGACGCCAGGCAAATCCAGGGCAGGTAAAGACTTCAGTCTCTCAATATCCTTGGCAATCGCGCGGCGTATGGAAATAAATTGCGGCTTATCGGATTTGGCGAGGCGGCCATCGGCATTTTGCAGAGCAATCAACGCACCTTGCACATTACCTGCCAATTGCAATTGCTGGCTAGCCGTCGCCAATACCTGCTCAATCTCGGCCAGTGCCCAGTCATCGCGATTCTTGGACAAATCCTGATACAGCTGTTCAAGGGCCAGTTGCTGGCTTTGCGCTTCAGACTGTTTGCCTTCCAGCAGAATGACCTTGGACTGGATTTCCTTGGCAGTCTCTTGCACATTGCGTGCCAACACTTTGGTTTCACTGCTATTGGTATCGGCAGTTTGCAGTCTCTTGGCGACCTCTTCACGCAAACCACTGATCTGGTTTTGCGATGACCACCAGTTAGCTGCCAGTAAAACTGCGAGCACACCGGATACCAGATAGGCCGGACTGGCCCAGCTTGGTTCCCTGGCAGCTTCTGCAGGTAAAGTTGGGGCGGGCTGTCGTGCCTGGGCATCGACAGGATTTGCCGTCACGACGGCGTCGGGATTTGATTGCTGTTCACTCATAGACGAGATTGTAACGCGACAAGCAGTTGTTCGTCGCCAGAAGCTGTTAAGGTTATGTGCAGAAACCCCAGAGATTGTGCGGTTTCTTCGATACGGCTGTGTGGTACCAGCAAATGTTGTCGTTGCATTTTTGCCACGCCACTATTTAATTTCAACGCCTCTACATAGTCACACAAATTGCGCAAAGCCTCGGAACTGGTGATGACCCAGTCGTTCCCGGTTTCAAGCAATTGTGTTAAATGCTTTTCTTTTTCATCATTCAGTATTGGTTTGACCCTGCGATAGGCAGCTACCTGCACCACTTCCACACCATGCGCACGCAAGGCGTCGGCCAATAATTCCCGGCCTGATTCACCGCGGATGATCAATACTTTCTGGCCACGCAGCGCCTCAAGATCCAACTCTGCTAGCAGAGTTTCAGAATCTGTCTTCAATTGATTACGTGGGCGCAAAATGGTCGCGGTCTGGTCGTTCACGCCATATTCTGCCAGTTTTGCCCGACTGCCTTCACCCATGACCGCAAAAGCCAGCTTCTCTGGCAAGTTAGTCAAATGCCGGAAAAAAGCTTCTATCGCATTCGGGCTGACAAAGGCGATCAGGGCATAGTCTTGCAACTGCCCCAGTTGCGTGATTAAAGCGGTATTGTCTTCCAATGCTGCTATCTCCAGCAAAGGAAAATACTCTACCTCACGCCCCATGGCTTTTACCTGCCGGGCAAAATCCTGAGCCTGTGCAAGTGGGCGCGTCAGTATGACCTTGTGATTCTGCATGCCTTGGCTATATCACTCAGTAATCTCAGCTTTGCACACTGCCAATATGGCTTCTGCATCTTGCGCAGATAGCGCTTGTGCCAGCTTCAAGCCCAGTGCATGCGGCTGATCAGCGGCACCAGCAGCTTCTGCCCTGGCGATGCGGGTACCGTCCGGCGTGGCAACCATGGCTCGAATCTGCATCTGGCCCTGGCTGACTGTCGCAAAAGCTGCCAGCGGTATTTGGCAACTACCGCCAAAAGCCTTTGACACTGTGCGCTCCGCCGTCACTGCCTGTGCAGTCTCGGTATGATTCAATGCAGCCAGCATGGCTTGCAGTTCTGGCCGGTTATCGGGTATTTCTATTGCCATCGCACCCTGCCCTGCTGCTGGTAAGCTTTCTTCAGGGTCCAGGCAGGCGCGTATGCGTTCAGGTACACCCAGGCGTTTGAGACCAGCTGCAGCCAGGATGATGGCAGCGTATTCACCATTATCTAGTTTGCGCAAGCGGGTGTCCAGATTACCGCGCAGCGGGCGTATCACCAGATGCGGGTAACGGGCGGAAATCAGGGCCTGACGGCGCAAGCTGCTGGTACCGACGATGGCACCGACAGGCAAGCTATCCAGACCAGCATAGTCATTCGAAACAAAGGCATCGCGTGGATCGTCACGCTCAAGTATTGCCGCCAGGGTAAAGCCCTCGGGCAAATCCATGGGTACGTCCTTGAGAGAATGCACAGCCAGGTCAGCGCGGCCTTCTGCCATCGCGACTTCCAGCTCCTTGACGAACAGGCCTTTACCGCCCACTTTGGACAGCGCTCTGTCCAGTATCTGGTCACCACGGGTCGTCATGCCCAAAATTTCTATCTGCCAATCAGGGTACAGTGCAGCCAGACGATCACGCACATGTTCGGCCTGCCACATCGCCAAACGGCTTTCGCGTGAGGCAATAATCAATTTTTTAGAACTTGAAGATGTCAAAATAAGGCTACTTTCAACTGTAAAAGCTGGATACAAAAACCAAGCACGATTTTATCATTGCAGGAAATGACTTTATAAGTAATTCAGATGACAAGATGATAGTTTTGCGTGAATTAAATTAAATGCAGCGGCAGAATGGAGATAGAAGCACATCAAATCTGGTCAAACTTGACATAGTCAGCCTGAAAACGGCATCATAGCCTTAGAACACGCTTGATATACTTCATGCCGCTCATGATTCAGCGGCTTTTTTACGTATACTAGCTATTTTTCACCGCATCACCCAACTGGATTTAGCATGCTCCCTGGTACCGAAGATAAAAAACACCTGATACTGACAGGCGACCGCCCTACCGGCCCCCTGCACCTAGGCCATTTTGTAGGCAGCCTGCGCAACCGCGTCAAATTCCAGAACCAGTATGAACAGTACATCATGCTGGCTGATGCCCAGGCATTGACTGACAATATGGAAAACCCGGCCAAAGTCCATGACAATGTCATGGAAGTGGCGCTTGATTACCTGGCCGTTGGTATCGACCCGGCCAAATCAACGATCCTGATCCAGTCGCAAATTCCTGAATTGACGGAATTGACTTTCTACTACCTCAATCTGGTCACGGTAGCGCGGCTGGAACGCAATCCGACGATCAAACAAGAGATCACCCTGCGCAATTTTGAGCGCGATATCCCTGCTGGCTTCCTGACTTACCCTGTCAGCCAGGCAGCAGATATCAGCGCCTTCAAGGCCAGCCTGGTACCGGTCGGTGAAGACCAGATACCGATGATAGAACAGACCAATGAAATCGTCCGTCGCTTCAACCGTCTGGCAAATAAAGAGATACTGGTGGAATGCCAGGCCCTGGTGCCTGAAATTGGCCGCCTGCCTGGTGTCGATGGCAAGGCCAAGATGAGCAAGTCACTGGGCAATGTCATCAATCTTGGCTTCACACCTGCTGAAATCAAGGCAGCTGTGCGTAATGTTTACACTGATCCATTACATCTGCGTGTGGCTGATCCCGGTCATCTGGAAGGCAATGTCGCCTTTATCTACCTTGATGCCTTCGATGAAGACAAAGCTGGTCTGCAAGAAATGAAAGACCATTATGTCCGCGGAGGTCTGGGCGACAGCATCGTCAAGGCCCGTCTGGAAGGTATCTTGCAGGATATGCTGAAACCGATACGTGAACGCCGTGAAGAATTTGCCAAAGACCGTGGTCAGGTTTTGCAAATACTCAAGGAAGGCACACGCAAGGCTCGTGAAATCGCTGCACAAACGACTGATGAAGTCAGGGCAGCAATCGGCTTGAAACACTTCTGATCTGCGGGGGGATTCGAACCCCCGGTTCTCTCTGTTATCTTGGGCGAAAATTTTATGAGCGCAACTGATTTCCATCTGACACTCAGTTCCGCTCGCGCCCTGCATCTGGCCGCACAAGGCTTGTTGAATCCTTCGCCGCGCAAAGCTGGCAAACAGGATGTGCTGGCCTGCATACGCAATATGTCGGCACTGCAGATTGACACCATCAGCGTAGTTGCGCGCAGCCCTTATCTGGTACTGTGGAGCCGTCTGGGCAATTATCCGCATGCATGGCTGCATGAATTGCTGGAAGAAGGTCATCTGTTTGAATACTGGTCGCATGAAGCCTGCTTCTTGCCGATAGAAGACTACGGCCTGTACCGGCATCAGATGGTGTCGCCACAGGGGATGGGCTGGAAATACAATCACAAGTGGCTCAAAGAAAACGCTGCGCAGGTAGAAACCGTGCGCCAGCATATCCATGCAAATGGTGCCAGCCGATCGGCAGACTTTGAACGCACTGATGGCAAAAGTGGTGGCTGGTGGGAATGGAAGCCAGAAAAACGTTCACTGGAAGTCTTGTTCACGACTGGCGAAGTGATGGTTGCAAAACGCCATAACTTCCAGCGTATTTATGACTTGCGCGAACGTGTGCATCCCAAATGGAATGACAAAAAACATCTGCAACCTATCCTGCATTGCGAGCGCACACAGATATTGCAATCGGTCCGTGCGCTTGGTATTTGCAAGGCAAGCTGGATCAGTGATTATTTCCGCATGGGCAAACCAGATGTCAGTAACCAGAAAGCACAACTGGTCAAAGAAGGCTTGCTGATACCCGTCACGGTTGATCAACACGATGCCCTGTTTTATGTGCATCCCGATCGCCGCGATTTACTGGAGCAGGCAAGCGAGAACAAGCTGAAAGCTACTGCAACCCGCATCCTCTCGCCTTTTGACCCGGTGGTATGGGATAGAAAACGTGCGATAGACCTGTTTGATTTTGACTATAAACTTGAGTGCTATACGCCAGCGCCGAAACGGCGTTATGGCTATTTCACCCTGCCTATCTTGCGCAAGGGTGCCCTGATTGGACGCATGGATGCCAAAGCCCATCGCAAGGAAGGCATACTGGAAATCAAGGCCCTGCATCTGGAACCGCGCGTACGCGTTTCTCAAGCCCTGGCGGCTGATTTAGCAAAGACTTTGCGCGAATTCGCCGCATGGCACGAATGCCATGATCTCCAATTGACATGGTGTAGCTCAGCGGAGCTGACACCTCTATTAGAGGCACTGATTTAAATGTCTTCACGATACGCATTATTAATCAGCCTGCTGCTGGCCAGCTCCATGGCAATGGCTGGTGAAGCTCCTGAAAAAGTCAGCTTCCCCAGCCTGGACTTGCAAGATGGCCAGACTGTCCAGCTTGACGCTTTCTGGTTCCCTGCCAGCGGCAATGCAGGCAGTGCACCGACTGTCATAGCCCTGCATGGTTGCGGTGGCTTGTATAGCACCCGCAAGGGACATGAACAGGAACTGAATGCCAGGCATCATAATATGGCCAGGCTATTGCAGGAGAATGGCTATAACGTGCTGATGCCTGACAGTTTTCGCCCGCGTGGCACAAATAGTATTTGCACCAGCACCTACAAAAACCGCGATATCAGCACCAACAACCGCCGTCTGGATGTGCAAGCCGCCTTACAATGGCTAGGCAAGCAAACTACCGTTGATACAAAAAACATTGCCCTTCTCGGTTGGTCGAATGGTGGTTCTACCACGCTGAATTCCCTGAATACTGCCCATAAGGCAGCAGGCAAGGATGATCTTTACCCTAAGGCAGCCGTGGCTTTTTATCCAGGTTGCCAGGGCTACCTGAAAGCACGTCCTGCTTATCGTCTGGCGTCACCCTTGTTGATACTGATAGGCGCAGAAGATGACTGGACACCTGCTGCCCCTTGCGTGAGCTTTGAAAAAATGCTCGCAACGTCGCCTGTCAAGGTCAGCGTATTTGCCGATAGTTATCATGATTTTGATGCACCAGACCTGCCAGTGCGCAAACGCATGGACGTGCCGAATGGCGTGCATCCAGGACAAGGTGTGACGACAGGCAGCAACCCGGCAGCTAAAGAACTTGCCTACAAAGAAATGCTGTTGTTTCTCAAGCAGCACTTGGGTGCGCAATGAGTGCGCAATAAGTATGCAACAGGGAGTGCAAAAGGTGTGCAATGATTGCTGAATAATTCATCAAATAGCTTGTTTGAAATCAAAGCTGGTGCAACAATCAAGAAGCATACTGGTTTCAAGCTCAACGATGAAAGGCACAGGATATGTATTCCAGAATCTTGTTACCCACTGACGGCTCTGAATTGTCACATGCCTGTGTTGCAGCAGGACTGGAATTTGCCCAGCAATTACAGGCAGAAGTGGTTGCTGTTTTTGTTGCGGGCAATTATCAGTATCCGCTGTATGTAGATATACTGCCGCCTAATGGACCGACCGAGGAAGAGTATCAGGCCGCCATGCAGACCTTGGCAGAAAGTTATCTGCAGCCGGTAAGAGATGCCGCTGCTGCCGCTGGTCTGGCTTATCAGGAGATCATACAATTCAACGATTCCACCGCCAAGGAAATCGTCCACACTGCACAAGAATATGCCTGCGACCTGATCTTCATGGGTTCACATGGCCGCAGCGGCCTGGGCCAATTCATACTCGGCAGTGTCACCACCAAAGTCTTGTCATTGTGTCTGATACCTGTACTGGTACACAGAATCAAGCATCACTAAATCGTCAATAAGCCAGTACCGGAACACATACGGCATCAGCGTACAGTACAATAGTGGCTATCTTTGCACTGGCACAAGTGCCGTGCACCACCGAACATGTACTGTTGCTATTGTCCCTATGATCCGTATCCTGATTGCTGACGACCACACCATCATGCGCGAAGGACTGAAACGCATACTTGATGGCATAGAAGACATACAGGTAGTTGCCGAGGCAGTAGATGGTTTCGATACCCTGGAAAAAGTACGCACTAGCGAATTTGATGTCTTGCTGATGGACTTGTCCATGCCTGGCCGTAGCGGCGTTGATCTGATACGGCAGATCAAGGATGAATTCCCCAAACTGCCCATACTGATATTGACCATGCATGAAGAAGAACAGTATGCGGTGCGCGCCATACGCGCTGGTGCACGCGGTTATCTGACCAAGGAAAGCGCAGGTACACAACTGGTCACCGCCTTGCGCAAAGTTGCGTCTGGCCGCCCGTATATCAGCATAGAAGTGGCAGAGCAACTGGCCATGAGCGCCATGCCTGCGGACGACAGCCAGCCACACACCAGCCTGTCTGACCGTGAATTTGAGGTATTCACCCACCTGGTCAAAGGCAAGTCGATTACCGAAATTGGCGAACTCCTGCATCTGAGCGTGAAGACTGTCAGCACGCACAAGACCCGTATCATGCAAAAGATGAACATGAGTAATTTGTCCGACCTCGTGCAGTACGCCGTTGCCCACCATCTCTTGCAGCCACAGGCGTAAGCAGCCTCTCCTCAGCCTTCTACCGCAGTACATCGAACTACCTCTGATACAGCGCAGCCATCCTTAGCGGGATGGCTGCGCTGTATCACGTCATGCAAATTGCCCTCTAGGAATATTCCTACCCCGGCAGCGCCAAATCTGACAGTTCAAATCAGCATCTCCTGATTTAAATCAAAGTCCATGCTAACGATAATAGAGTCTGAGCAAACAAGCACAGCAAGTCATAGCATGAACCTGTACATCCTTGAAGATTCAGTCCTGATTCAGAACCGTTTGATACGGTTCGTGGAAGAAGTACCCGGCATGCATGTACTCGGCGTAGCAAGCGATATGAGCAGCGCCTATCAGGCCCTGCTGGGCAATGATGCCGACGCCTTGATACTCGATATACAACTCGCTGATGGCAATGGTTTGCAGTTTTTAAAGAACATCAAGCAAAGCAAGCCAGGGATCAAAGTGGTGGTACTGACAAATCACGCAACCGAAAACAACCGCCTGCATGCCATGCGGGCTGGTGCAGATGGTTTCCTCGATAAATCGACGGACTTTGGCCTGCTACAAGATTATCTGCTGCGCTGGCAGCAACCGGATTCAAATCATCAAATCAATTAATCAGTATCCTTACCTTACAAGGGAAATATCATGACCACAGCAGTCTTCAACACAAGCGCAAACAGCCTGCCTTCCGCTGCCAGCAAAACTGCCTTTCCAGCCATCTCCAATGAGGCTGGCTGGCGCTGTCATGGCAATCTCTGGTCGAATCTGCGCGAAGTCTGCGAACTCTTGCGCATCCCTACTCCAGCCGCGTCAGCAGATGAAGAAGTATTGTTCCAGCATGTACGCTTCAAGGCTGGTCAGAGAATTCATACCATAGGCCAGGATTTTGACACCCTGTACATCGTCAATTCAGGTTTTCTAAAAACTGTACTGCTTGATGAATACGGCAATGAACAAGTCCTGAGCTTTCCCATGAAAGGCGATTTGCTGGGCATAGATGGCATACATAACCAGCATCATGCATCTGAAGCTGTTGCACTCTCGGATTGCGACATCATCCTGCTGCCTTATAAAACTTTCTCTGCATTGGGCCGCATTTATGCAGAACTCGAGCAAGCCATGTTCAGCGTCATGAGCCGCGAACTGGTACGTGAACAGATCATGATAGGCATGCTCAGCGCTCTGAGTGCAGAAGCCAAGGTTGCCCGCTTCCTGACGACACTCGGTGAACGTTTCAGCCAACTGGGTTATTCTGGCAAAACCTTCAATCTGCGCATGACCCGTCATGAGATAGGCAGCTACCTGGGCCTGACACTGGAAACCGTCAGCCGCACCCTGTCGGCCTTCAATGAAATGGGCCTGATCAGTGTCGATCAGCGCCAGATCGCCCTGAATGATGTAACTGCGCTGAAAACCCTGCGCCGTCTGCCACCTGCCAAGGCACGCATCAAGGTCAGCGAGAAAGTCTCGGCTTTAGTTGGCAAGAATTTATTGCCGCAATGGGGCAAAGAAGTTGCTGTTGCCTTAAACTAGTGTAAGCTTTAACAAGTAGCTTCATCTTTTTGCCATGTTTGCCATGGCAAAAAGATGGCTGAACTTGTATTTGTTTTCTTTCCCGGATTTCACATCAAGGAGTAAAACATGCCATACAAAACCATCTTGGTTCATGTCGATGAATCTGAACGTTCCAACTTCCGTGTCCGTGTTGCAGCAGAAATTGCCAGGGCTGACGAAGCCCATCTGACAGGAACCGCCGTCACCGGTGTCTCCCGCTTTATCTATCAGGATGGCAATATCAGTGCCAATGATCCCAATCTGAGCATACACCTCAGTTATTTGCGCGAACGCGCAGAAAAAGCTGTTGCCAACTTTAGCCAGCAGGCCCAGGCTTTAGGCGTCAATTCTTATGAAAGCGTGATCGCCAATGATGAAGCCGGTGGTGGCGTTGGCCTGCAAGCCAGGTATAGCGACCTGGTGGTCATAGGCCAGACCAACCGTGATGAACCCTCACCTTCGGTTTTGCCCGATTTTCCTGAATACCTGATCATGAATTCAGGGCGCCCTATCCTGATCATCCCCTATGTTGGCGATGTCACGACAGTTGCAAAACGCCCCTTGATTGCATGGGATGCCAGCCGCGAATCCACCCGTGCCATCACCGATGCAATTCCATTGCTGCGCCGCGCAGAGCTGGTGCATGTGGCGATTTTCAATCCCAAAGCCGTACCCGACAGCCATGGTGAACAACCAGGTGCCGATATTGCCCTGTACCTGGCAAGACATGGCATCAAGGTAGAAGTTGGCGTGCATAAAACTTCGACTGACATAGGCAATGCACTGCTGTCACTGTCACACGATCAGGACAACGATTTGCTGGTCATGGGCGGTTATGGTCATTCGCGCTTCCGTGAAATGATCATGGGCGGCGTCACCAGAACCATCTTGCAAAGCATGACGCTGCCAGTGCTGATGTCGCATTAAGCAGCTCATCAGCATCTGAGACCTGGCAAATGACACTCCTTGCAAAAGGAGTGTCATTTTCTTTTTTGTAGCAAGTCGCCCAAGCTTTAACCGGGCATTTACGAATTAGAATACTGGTCTACATTAAATAAAACTAAACCACATGGCACATGATAACCCTGGCATGGTAAAAGCACGATGGACAGCAGGTTTGCTGGCCCTGCTATCAATCGTTTTATGGTTGAACCACGCAACCCTGTCCACCATACAGATGCCAGCACCTCTGCCGGTACATACCGTGCTGGAAACCATCACCATCGTGATTTTCACATCGGTATTCATCGTATGCTGGAATGCCTTTGGCGGCGCCAGGAAAAAGAGCAGTGTCATTCTCGCCGTCGCATTCTTGTGCACTGCCATTCTCGGCTTCATGCATGCGATCAGTTTCCAGGGCATGCCTGGCTTTCCTGATGCGGCAGACATGCATAAATCCCTGCTGTTCTGGCTGCTGTCACGCTCATTCATCGCCACCACGCTGCTGGGCCTGGCATTAGCACCTGAGGATTCAGAAGTCAGCCCGACCCAGGCTTATTTCGTCCTGATTGCAGGATTGATAGCCACAGCCGGGTGGATGATGATGGTGTTCGCACTACCACATCTGCTGCCGCTAACCTATATCCAAGGTGAAGGGCAAACTTCTTTCAAAATAGCGTGTGAAGCAGGTCTGATCGCCATCAATCTGTTCACCGCCTATCAATTGAACAAACCGGGCAAGGCCATTTCAGCAGGGTCTGCTGGACCTGGCAAGCAAGGTGAGCGCCTGCAAATAGAACGTGCGCCCCTGTTTCTTGCGGCCACCCTGCTGGCCATTTCAGAGGGGTATTTTGCTATCTATGCGGACGGCAATGATGTCTTCGTCGCCATCGGCCATGTGTTTCAGTTGCTGGCTGCCATTGCCATTTATCGCGGCATGGTCTCGGTGAACATCCATACCCCGTATGCCAGTCTGGCAGAAACCAGCCAGAACCTGGCCCGCTCTGCAGCCGAGCTCAGCATGGAGCGTGAGCGCCTGAGCCGCATGATAGATACTGCCATAGATGGCATTATCACCATCAACGAGTCACAATCCATCATCCTCGTCAATCCCGCTGCTGCTGCCACTTTCGGTTACGAAGTCGATGATCTGATGGGGGCTTCACTTGATCTTGTGTTACCAGAACGCCATCGCAAAGTACATGGCAAACATGTACAGCAATTCGGCGAAACTGGTGAAACCCGCAGGAAGATGGGAGGTAATTTTGAAGATTTTTATGTCACCGGCGTAAAAGCCAATGGCGATGAGTTTCCTATCGAAGCTTCCATTTCCAGTCAGATAGAAAATGGTAAACGTTTTTATACCGTTATCTTCCGCGACATCACTGAGCGCAAGGTCGCCAA
This sequence comes from Undibacterium sp. Tian12W, assembly GCF_049339405.1. Lineage (NCBI taxonomy): Bacteria > Pseudomonadati > Pseudomonadota > Betaproteobacteria > Burkholderiales > Oxalobacteraceae > Undibacterium > Undibacterium sp. Tian12W. Next base: position 176,643 of record NZ_JBMPPK010000014.1, on the reverse strand, counting down.
AGAAAAAATGGCGCTTTATCACGATGAATTGACACAGTTATCAGCAGCCCTGCAAAGCATACGTGAAGAAGAACGCAAGCATATCGCCCGTGAGCTGCATGATGACCTGGGTCAGTTGCTGGCCGCGCTGCGCATGGATTTATCACTACTGCAACGAGACATTGTCCTGACAGGCAAGACTCAGCAAACCATCAACAGCATGGATCAGTTATTGCTGACTTCAATTACCACGCTGAGACGCATCGCCACCGACCTAAGGCCCCGCGCACTGGATGAAGGTGGGCTTTATTTTGCGCTGCAGACTTTGCAAAAAGATTTTTCCCAGCGCAATGGCATAGCCTGCGACTTGCAGGCAAACGAAGAGCAACTGGCACTTGACGATGCACGCAGCACTGCGATCTTCCGTATCGTCCAGGAATCACTGACCAATGTAGTCAGGCATGCAGATGCCACAGAGGTGCAAATTTCTTTCGAGCGCACCCCTGACACGTTGAGCTTCAGTATTACCGACAATGGCAAAGGTATAGAAGCAGATGAGATGCGCAAATCACGTTCTTTTGGCTTGGTTGGCATGCGTGAGCGCGTCAAAGCCATGCATGGCGAATTCCTGGTTGATAGCCAGCCCGGGGAAGGAACCGAGCTGAAGATTAATTTACCATTAAGCTAAAGGAATAATTCATATAAATAAGCCATGTAAATAAGCCATGCCAATGAATTATGCAAATAAATTAAGCAAATTGAAGAAGCGTGCAGACTTGGCAAATCCAGTATAAGCTTACGGAAAATCGTATCGCTGCAGGAGCATTTCAATGTCAGTTTCAGCACTCAATAGCGGCCTTTCAGGACTCCAGGCTTACGCTCGTGCGCTCGACAGTTCAGGGCACAATGTAGCGAATGCGAGTACGGCAGGCTTTGTTCCGCAACAAGTCAGCTTTCAAGAGCAGCCTGCTGGTGGTGTGATTGCCAATATCAGCAAAGAAGGCAGCAGCCTTGCTGCACAAGAGCAGAGCGGCACTGACCTGAGCAGTGAAATTGTGCAATCGATACAATTCAAGGCAGGCTTTGACCTGTCTGCGAAAATTATCAAAACGCAAGATGAGATACTCGGCACGCTGATCGACATCAAAGCCTGAGCAGGACCTGCCAGCTAAGCCGCTGGTACCAGACACAGGATGGATGGCATATCCTTCATATCAAAATACCAAAGCCCAAATCCTCCTATTCCCAACAGAATTGCTGCACCCAGGTAGCGCAAGCCACGCATGATAGTTTTATTTTGCGCCTGTTGCATGACTGCCTGGGTCAGCAATAAATGTGGCAAGGCAAACAGGCCAAACACCAGCATCAGCACAGCACCAGACCATGCATCACCGGACAATAAGGCGAATGGTGCAACACCGTACAAAAGACCGCAAGGCAGACATCCCCAACCCATGCCCACCAAAAATGGATGTCGCGCCACCTGGCGCAATGATGGCAGTCTGCCAGTCAATTTCGCATGTAACTCTGCCAGCAGGTTTTGCACAATAGCCAGGCGTGGCAGCAATCCCAATACACGCAAACCAAGTAATATCAACATCAGGTTACCAATGACAAACATGATTTGCTGCACTGGCAGGTAAGGTTTGAACAATATGCCGGCGGCACCAAGGCCGCCGAGTACAGTACCGGCAATCATGTAAGTAAAAATGCGCCCGCCCTGCAGCATGATCTGATACTGCACGCTGGCAGGCAAACCAAATGAAGTCTGCCTGATTTCCGCCTGCTCTGCCAGGCCAATAGGAATAATTTTGCCAGCAGTTCCGTAAGCGCCTTTTCCAGATTTCGTCAGCAGCGCGGAAATACCACCGCACATGCCAGCACAGTGCACCCCGCCTATGGCACCAGCTGTCATTGCAGCAAAGACCAAAGGAAGGGTCAGCATCTCAGATCAGTTTGGAATATCTGGCGCCTGATTGCTGCGACAGATAGCGGTCAAAAACCATCGCCAGTGCGCGCACGAACAAGCGGCCCTTGGGCGGAATACTGATACTACTGTCATTGACCAACACTATGCCTTCTTGTGCATAGTCTTGCAGCCTTTGCAGTTCATCAGCAAAATAGTCAGGGAAAGAAATACCATATTGCATTTCAAGGTATTTGAAATTCAGGGTATTGCTGCACATCAGGCTCATGATGACCTGGCGACGCAAGATATCATCGACGTCAAGGTGATAACCTTTTTCTACAGGTAATCTGCCTTGGTCCAGACTGGCATAGTATTCATCCAGAGTGCGCAGATTCTGACCATAAGATGCCCCGACCTTGCCTATTGCCGACAAACCCAGGGCGATGAGATCGCAATCTGCCCGCGTCGTGTAGCCTTGGAAGTTCCGGTGCAGGCTACCATCCAGAGTCGCCTGTGCCAGACTGTCGTCCGGTTTGGCAAAGTGATCGAGGCCAATATACACATAACCCTCAGCCAGCAAGCGCCGTATCGACATCAGGAAAATTTGCAGGCGCTGCTCCGCAGACGGCAGATCTGCTTCGGCGATCCGGCGCTGAGGTTTAAAGCGTGTCGGCAGGTGTGCATAGTTGTAAAGCGCAATGCGGGCAGGCGACAGTGCGATGACTTGGTCCAGTGTCTCGGAAAAACTTTCCAGATTCTGTTTCGGCAGACCATAGATCAAATCAAAATTGATAGACTGAAAACCGCAGGCCCGGCTATCTGCCACCGTAGCAGCCACCATTTCGTAAGGCTGTATGCGGTGCACTGCCTTTTGTACTTCCTCATTGAAATCCTGTACACCGAGACTGGTCCGGTTAAAGCCCAGTTCTGCCAGTATTTGCAGGGTTTCGGTAGTAACGGTACGTGGATCTATCTCTATAGAGATTTCGGCATCATCAGTGAAGTCAAAATGCTCGTGCAGCAGGCTCATCAACTGGCGCAATTCGGCATGGCTGAGAAAGGTCGGCGTACCACCACCAAGATGCAACTGGCTCAGGATTTCACGCGCATGCAAATGGGCAGTCACCAGCTTCAATTCCTTGGTCAGGTATTCCAGATACTTGGCCGAACGCCCGTGGTCTTTGGTGATGACTTTATTGCAGGCGCAGTAATAACACAGCGAGGCGCAGAACGGGATGTGTATGTATAGCGATAATGGTGGTTTGCTCAGCAAATGGCTGCGTTCTTCCAGATAGCGTATGTAAGACTCTGCCGTGAAAGTTTCTGCAAACCTGTCTGCCGTGGGGTAAGACGTGTATCTGGGCCCCAGGCTGTCGAAACGGCGTATCAGTGCTTCTGGAATTTCTATTGCTGGAAATACAGCCGCTTCGTTCATTATCATGATGGGTCTCAATGTGCTTTTTGCACTAGCAAGGCCGTCAGACCACTAGACAGAATTCCCAGTAACCAGAAGGCGAAAAAGCCTATGGTATAAACACCTGTTTCATGCATTTGCAGGCGCCTGTCCAGCACAATCAATTCCATGGGATCAACCAGGCTAAAGAACAAGCCCGTTGCCGCACAGGCCATCAAAAAAGCTGGCCACAAAACGATCATCAACATAGAACGCAATTGTGGTTTACGTGATGTGATAGTGCTATTTTCCAAATCCTGTCCCCTTCTAGTGATAGTCCAGCCTCAGGTCAACAAATTTCAGGGATTGAACTCATTTTGCCGCATTCAGCTGCACTGGTTTTTGTCCTGGATCAAACCAGTCACCGGTCAGGCGCCAGTCTGTGGTCTCCAGTTTGATATGAAACAGTTTTACAGCTTGTTCTCCGGCATTTGGCATCAGTTTGAGGTCGCCTTCATATTGACCAGCGGCCGTACGCTTCATCGGTAAGCGACGTATGAGCTCACTGACTGAATTGCCGCCAGCTGCGGCATTGGCCAGGCTCAATTGTATGGTCTCGGGTAAATTACCCTTTCCACTGACTTGCAGAACGATCTTGCCTTTGGCAAAGTCGGCATTGATGTAGGCATTCAGTTGCAACTCCCTGGCCTTGGCGTCGCGCTGTATATCCTTGTTGATCATCAGGCCCTGTTTGTAATAATCTTCGGCCACGACCTTGTCGGCACCATGCATGGCAATGTAGCCGGTATACAGACTGGCACAAACCACAAAGGCCGGACCGCCAGCCACCAGCAGTAACCAGGGTTCTTTGTACCAGGTATCGCGCCTGGATTTTGGGGGCATCAGACTGGCTTCCATTTTCTTCTCCTAACGTGGAACAGTGAACACGGCTTTTTCAATCACCGTTACTTCTGGTGTTTCAATATCCTTGACGACAAAACGTATGCGGTTAGAACCGCTTGCCAATACATTGGCTGGCACCCTGACCCTGACCGGAAACGCTTTTGTGCTCGCAGAGCCAACTTCCAGATTCGCAGGGTTGACGATAACCGCACCTGCGGCACCTTCTACTGCCACACTGTAATGTCGCGCCGATTCCTGGGTGTTCATGACTTGCAGACGATAGACATTTTCTATTGCGCCCGCTTCAGTTATTTTAGGCATGCCACGGTCTTTGATGACATCGACTTTCAAGGGGGTATGCATGGCCAGAGAAACTGCCGCCACCAAAATGATACAGCCCAGCAAGCCACCATAAATCAGGGTGCGCATACGGAATACCCGTTTCCACATGGCTTTGTCATCCAGTTTTCTGGTCAGGGCATGTTCAGTGGTATAGCGTATCAAGCCACGCTCATAACCCATCTTGTCCATGACCTGATCACAGCCATCAATACAGGCACCGCAGGCAATACATTCATATTGCAAGCCCTGGCGGATATCAATGCCCGTGGGGCACACCTGCACACAGATGCCGCAATCCACACAATCCCCCATGCCCTGAGATTTGTGATCAATCTTCTTATTCCTTGCGCCACGTGGATCTCCACGTGCGGTATCGTAAGTAACAATCAAAGTATCTTTATCAAACATGGCACTCTGGAAGCGCGCATAAGGACACATGTATTTGCAGACTTGCTCACGCATCCAGCCTGCATTGCCATAGGTGGCAAAACCGTAGAACAGAAACCAGAAAGTCTCCCATGGACCCAGCGTAAAATTACCTACCTCTATCGCCAGCTCACGTATGGGAGTGAAATAACCGACAAAGGTAAAACCTGTCCACAATGCCAGCACTATCCAGATGAAATGCTTGATGAACTTGAGCGAGAATTTACGCGCTGTCATAGGTAAAGCATCGAGCTTCATTCTTGCGTTGCGCTCACCTTCTATCTTGTGTTCTATCCACAGGAAAATTTCGGTATATACGGTTTGTGGGCAGGCATAACCGCAAAATACCCTGCCGGCAATGGCAGTAAACAAGAACAGGCTCAAGGCTGAAATGACCAGCAATACCGCCAGATAAATAAAATCCTGGGGCCACAAAACCAGGCCAAAAATATAAAATTTACGGGCAACCAGGTCAAATAAAACTGCCTGCCTGTCATTCCAGTTCAGCCAGGCTGTGCCATAAAACAAAGCCTGGGTAAATAACACCAGCACCCAGCGCCACGAAGAAAACCAGCCAGTTTGTGAACGCGGATAAATTTTCCGGCGCTCTTCAAAAAGCGCCAGTTCAGCCTCTTCTATAGGCACCGGGATTATGGGTATGTGCTTCATCTTGATTCTGTTTTTCTTAGTAAGACAAAATGACAGTGCCAATCAGTACAGGCGGAGCGTGCTGGATAATCATTTTCTCTCCCTGTTCATAATTGGCACATTCATGGTTTTCAAGCAGTTAATAAGCTAATTATTTAGCTGACTATTTAGCTAATGCGGCTTCAGCAGCACTGGCGGCAATTTGCTTGACGGCGCTGACATCCGCATCGCTTACCTGCGCAGTCGCAGAATTATTGGATAAGCTCCAGACATAGGCTGCCAGCAAATGTATCTTGCCTTCGGTCAAAATTGCCTTGTGAGCTGGCATCTGGTTATTGCGGCCTTTGTTGATGGTTTCCATGACGTTTTCAATACCACCGCCATACAGCCAGACTTTGTCTGTCAGGTTTGGTGCACCCAGGGCCTGGTTGCCCTTGCCATCACCACCATGACAGGCAGCACAGGCGGCAAATTTGGATTTACCCAGGGCTGCCTTGATAGGGTCATGTGCAGAACTGGACAGGCTCAGCACATAGTTGGCGACATTTCTGACATCGTCATCGGTGCCCAGCGCTGCCCCCATGGGAGGCATCTGGCCATGGCGACCTTCACGTATCGTGGTCAGGATAGTTTGTGGATCACCACCATACAGCCAGTCAGTATCAGTCAGGTTGGGATAACCTTTGCCGCCCTGCGCATCAGAACCATGGCATTGCGCGCAAGTGTTCAGGAACAGGCGCTGACCAATTTCATGTGCTTGCGCATCTTTGGCCACCGCCTTGATGTCCATGGCCAGGTATTTATTGAAGATGGGGCCATATTGCGCTTCACCATCTCTCATTTCTTTTTCATACGCACCCTTTTGACTCCAGCCAAATGTGCCCTGCCATTTGCCAAAGCCCGGGTATACCACCAGATAACCCACGCTATACACCACGGTCAGATAAAACAACCACATCCACCATTTTGGCAGCGGATTGTTTTGCTCCATCAAGTCACCATCCCAGACATGGCCAGTGGTTTCTGCGGGCAGAGGCTTACCGTCGCTACCGACCTTAACCTTGACTTTGGATTGCGACCACAACAGTAAAACACAGGCCAGCATGGATAAGGCCGTGACGATGGCGATACCGGTACTCCACCATTCATTAAAAAAGTCTGCCATGGCTATTTCCCATTCTCATTATCAATTGGCAAGCGCGCCATTTTTTCAAATTTTTCTTTATTACCGGCACTGAAAGCCCAGTAAATAATGCCAAGAAATACGATGAGGCTGATGACCGTCACGACGCTGCTCAGTATTGTGAAATTCATTTTTTTCTCCCCAAAAGGCCAGCAGATAAAAAACTGGCTTTTTCTGCTATCAATTCTTGTTTTTGACCGCAGTGCCCAGCACTTGCAAATAAGCGATCACCGCATCAAGCTCAGTTTTGTTAGCCAGCTCGACAGGCCCTGCCTTGATTTGCTCATCGCTGTAGGGCACGCCCAGGGTCTTCATCGCCTTGAGCTTGGGCGTGATATCGTCAGGCACGAGCTGGGTCTTCGCCAGCCATGGATAGGCAGGCATATTCGACTCAACGACAACAGAGCGCGGGTCATTCAGATGATCTCTGTGCCAGGTATCGCTGTAACGCCCACCCACCCTTGCGAGATCAGGGCCGGTGCGCTTGCTACCCCACTGGAAAGGATGGTCATACACAGACTCACCCGCAACAGAATAATGGCCATAACGTTCAGTCTCGGCACGGAAGGGGCGTATCATTTGCGAGTGGCAGCCGTAGCACCCCTCTCTCAGATAAATATCACGGCCAGCCAGTTGCAGCGCCGAATACGGCAGCATGCCTTGCACTGGTTGCGTGGTCGATTTTTGAAAGAACAGAGGAACAATCTCAACCAAACCACCGACACTAATTGTCAGGATCACTAGCACTAGCAACAGACCGACATTGCGCTCAATCAGATCATGAGTAAAATTACGCATCAAATTTCTCCTATGATTCAAGCATGTGCTGCAGCAGCAGGCAAAGCCGGGATTGTGTTATTCACGGGTTTGGCAGCCATGATGGTTTTTGTGACGTTGTAGGCCATAACCAGCATGCCACTGAGATACAGAAGGCCGCCCAGCATGCGTATCACATAGTAGGGATAGGTCGCCTTGACACTCTCGACAAATGAGTAAGTCAGCGTGCCATCTTCATTGACTGCACGCCACATCAGACCTTGCATGACACCGGCTACCCACATCGAAGCGATGTACAACACAACGCCAATTGTCGCTACCCAGAAATGCACTTCTATGAGGCTCTTGCTATGCATTTGTGTCTGGCCAAACAGACGCGGGATCAGATAGTAAAGACTGCCGATCGTAATGAAACCCACCCAGCCCAAAGCACCGGAGTGCACGTGACCGACAGTCCAGTCTGTGTAGTGCGACAAGGCATTCACAGTCTTGATCGCCATCATCGGACCTTCAAAGGTTGACATACCGTAGAACGACAGAGACACGATCAGGAAACGCAAGATAGGATCAGAGCGCAACTTGCTCCAGGCACCAGACAAGGTCATGATGCCGTTGACCATGCCACCCCATGATGGAGCCAGCAGAATCAGTGAGAACACCATGCCTATGGATTGTGCCCAGTCAGGCAAGGCGGTGTAATGCAAATGATGCGGACCCGCCCACATGTAAGTGAAAATCAGAGCCCAGAAGTGGACGATGGACAAACGATAAGAATAAACCGGGCGCTCAATTTGTTTGGGGATGAAGTAATACATCATGCCCAGGAAACCAGCCGTCAGGAAAAAGCCGACCGCATTGTGACCATACCACCACTGCACCATCGCATCCTGCACACCGGCATAAGCAGAATATGACTTCATAAAGGACACGGGAATGGCCGCACTATTCACGATATGCAAAACTGCTACTGCGATGATGAAGGCACCATAAAACCAGTTGGCAACATAAATATGCTCAACCTTGCGTTTCATCAGTGTGCCAAAAAATACGATGGCATATGACACCCACACGACAGCGATGAGCAAGTCTATAGGCCATTCAAGTTCTGCATATTCTTTGCCTTGGGTAAAACCCAATGGCAAACTGATGACTGCTGCGACGATAACCAGTTGCCAGCCCCAGAAAGTGAATTCAGCCAGACCTTCTGCAAACAAGCGCACATTGGATGTGCGCTGGACGACATAGTAGGAAGTTGCAAACAAGGCGCAACCACCAAAGGCAAAGATCACGGCATTGGTATGCAAGGGGCGCAAACGGCCATAGCTGAGCCACGGTATCCCCCCAAGAAATTCTGGCCAGGCAAGCTGGGATGCAATCACCACGCCCACGAGCATGCCGATGACACCCCAAACCACTGCCATGACAGAAAATTGCCGTACAACCCGGTAGTTGTATGTGTTTTCTTTAGTTATTGTCATGATCTCACTCTGTTGTAAAAATACACCGCCAGAATAACAATCACCTTGCCCAGCTACATTGATGCACATCAAATGCAGCCAGTTTCAAATTCAATTGCCTGAGAAAGACAACATGACCAGGAATCAGCAAAACTAATTTTCAAAAAAAAAAAGACATCCCTGAGGATGTCTTTTTGAATTACGCAACTTAGTGCGTACTTAGTGCGTAATTAGCTGGATTACGGCGCGGCTGATACCGGTGCGGTTACTGCTGCTTTATTGACAGTCACTTTCGACTTTTGCTTCAACAATTCAATATAAGAATACAGATTTTGAGCAGACTGCATGCTTGTCAGTTGCTGCGCTTCTGAAGCACGACGCGCTGCATCCGGCGTACCAGCAGTTACCTTGCCTATACGGAAAATAACATAGCCAGCATTGCCCAGATGCGTGCCGACAAAAGCTGGCAACTTCTGGACATCAGCGCGCATCAGATCTACCAGGGCCACAGCAGGGATGTCCTGATTTTTCAAACGCGATACCACTTTGGCTTCGGCAAATCCAGCGGTAGAATCAGCCGTTTTCAGTGCTGCCAGCTTGGCTATACCTTCTTTTTCAGCCAGGGCTGCGGCTTCCGTCGCAGTGACCTGCGCCTGGATGACTGCTTTCACTTCTTCAAACGGACGTTTGGATGCAGGCTTGTATTCAACGATGCGGCCAGCAATCAAGGTATTTGGAGCAACCTCTACCGCCTCAGTGTTGTGTTTTTTCTTGACCACATCATCAGAGAAGATCGCCTTCAGGAATTTAGGATTATTGGTTTCTACTGTTGCAGGTACCCCAGGCTTGCTGTTACGCGTCAAGCCATTCACCGTCTGAATCTTCAACTTCAGCTTTTCTGCTGCAGGCTTGAGACTATCACCCTGCTCATACAAGACATTGCCAAAAGTCTCTGCCGCCTCTTTGTACGCCTTGGCTGCTTTTTGCTTTTTGATGTCTGCTGCAATTTGAGCCTTGACTTCATCCAGGGTTTTTACGCCAGCAGGCCTGATAGCAGTCAACGTGATGATGTGAAAACCATAGTCGGACTGCACCAGGTCACTGATTTCACCTTGCTTAAGCTTGAATACACTTTCATCAAACTGCGGCACCATCATGCCCTTGCCAAAGAAATCCAGGTCACCACCTTTTTCTTTAGAACCCGGATCCTCAGAATTTTCCTTTGCCAGCTTGGCGAAGTCTTCAGGCTTCTTGCGCAATTGTGCCAGTATGTCTGCAGCCTTGGCCTTTGCCTTGGCTTTGTCAGCATCACTACTGTCTTTGCCTGCAGTAATCAGGATATGGCTGGCACGACGCTGTTCTTCAGTCGTATAGGATTTCTCATTGGCCTTATAGTAAGCCTGGACATCCGCATCTGCTACTGTGATCTGCTCTGCCAGTGCGTCACTATTCAACACGACATATTCAGCATTGATTTGCTCGGGGATTTCAAACTGAGCCGCATTTTTTTCATAATAGGCCTTCAGCATTTCATCCGTCACTTTGACGCGCGCCGCAAAGTCTTCTGGCTTGAGCATCAACATCTGCACTTCGCGCTCTTGTTCATTAATGGCTGACAGACGCGCTGCAACTGTTTTTGGCACAAATGCCGCCGAAGCTACAGGCCCAATTACTTGCCGAATTTCCTCGCGCAACTTCAAACGCCTTTCATACTCATCCGTACTCAAACCTTGAGAAGCTGCATACCTGGCATATGCGGCACTATCAAAACGATTATCAGCTGTAACCACACCTGGAATTTGTGCAATCAAGCTTTGCAGGGAGACTTTGGAAACAGTGAGATCCTTTTGCGAAAAATCATAAGCAATAAGCTTGCGCTCAATCAGTTCATCCAGAACGCTTTGCCTTTGCTCAACGGTATTGAGCAATTTTGTATCAAAATCCGGGCCATACATCTGGCGCATGTTATCAAGCCGGTCACGCAATGCCTGATCAAACTCAGCTTGCAAGACTGGAACCTTACCAATTTTTGCAATACCTTCCTCTTTACTGAAGTAGGAGCGCAAAGCGTCAGGATTACCGAACAGAACAAATGACGGCAAGATAAGAACAGCTAGCAAAATTTGCATTAAGCGCTGATGGGTACGAATAAATTCAAACATGTTCAACCAATCACGTGGCTAAGTATCACAATAACAATTTGACGAATACAAAAAAAGGCGAACTTTCGTTCGCCTTCTCGATTTTCTGGCGGAGCGGACGGGGCTCGAACCCGCGACCCCCGGCGTGACAGGCCGGTATTCTAACCAACTGAACTACCACTCCTTTTGTTTCTTTTGTACTTCCTGGCACTACAGCTTGCTTGCTACTGGTGGGCGCTGAGAGGCTCGAACTCCCGACCTAAGCCTTGTAAGGGCTCCGCTCTACCAACTGAGCTAAGCGCCCCACGCATACAAACAAACTCCGCGACCCATATCCTGAGCCACGAAAGTGCGTTAGTTTACCGCATCTTTCAACGCTTTGCCAGGTTTAAATTTAGGAACCTTGGCAGATTTGATCTTGATAGGCTCGCCAGTCTTAGGATTACGACCTGCCCTGGCAGCACGTTTGGCAACGGAGAAGGTACCAAAACCAACCAGCGTTACCGTGCCATTTTTTTTCAATGTGGTTTTTACGGCACCGATCACAGCATCCAGCGCACGCGACGAAGCCGCTTTGGAAATATCCGCTGTTTTCGCAATATGATCGATCAACTCAGTCTTATTCACTTATAGCCCCCTCACAAAAATTTGAATTTCGCGATGATGTATTCGATTATTTTATTGGTCGTGCATCTATCACGGCAAGCAGGAAATCTGCATCCGGTATTAGAGCAAGCCGCAAAGCCTTATGTCAAGCGGTTTGCAAGCTTTAAGGCCAAGTTTGCTGATTTGTGATTTGCTTATTCGTTTTTTCCACCTTTCAAGCTAACAGCTACTGTGCAAAAAATCAGGTAGCTGCGCATTTTTGCTATATGGAAAAGCCACCCTCTTTTGCATCCTGAATTAGAATGTGACAAGCCCACATCAAAAAGCGAGGCATCATAAGATGTCTGCGACAGCCCAACGCACACGGCAAGACCATTCCAGATTCACCATCTGGTATGGCTTTAAGTTATAGCAAGCAGTGCGGGATCAAGCACAAAGATGACAAGCTACCTGAAGCGGAATCAACCGAAAACAAATAAAGACACACACGGAAGACAATGAAGAATTTTGACGTAGCAATCGTAGGTAGTGGACTGGCTGGCTTATCTGTCGCCCTGCATCTGGCGCAAACACGCAAAGTCGCCATCATTTCCAAGCGTGAATTACTTGACGGTGCCAGCAACTGGGCACAAGGCGGCATCGCTGCCGTACTGGATTCCCATGACAGTCATGAACAACATATTTCAGACACCCTGATCGCAGGCGGCGGCCTGTGTGATGAAGGTGCCACCCGCTACATCATAGAACATGGCCGCGAAGCTATAGACTGGCTGATAGAACAAGGCGTTCCCTTCACCCGCGATGAAGATGCAGAGCTGGGTTTTCACCTGACGCGCGAAGGTGGTCATAGCCAGCGCCGCATTATCCATGCGGCAGATGCCACCGGCCATGCAGTGCAAGTCACGCTGGAACAGAAAGTACGTAATCATCCCAACATCACGCTGTTTGAGCATCACTATGCAATCGATGTCATTACCTCCGCCAAGATCGGTGACACCTCACCGACTCCACGCTGCCTGGGGCTGTATGTGCAGGACGTAAAAACTGGCAAGGTAGATACCTTTGCCGCGCAACACACAGTGATGGCAACTGGTGGCGCTGGCAAAGTTTATCTGTACACCACCAATCCCGACACTGCTACTGGTGATGGCATCGCCATGGCCTGGCGTGCTGGTTGCCGCATCGGTAATATGGAATTCATACAGTTCCACCCTACCTGCCTTTACCATCCCTTTGCCAAATCATTTTTGATCACAGAAGCAGTACGTGGCGAAGGCGGTATCCTGAAGTTACCAGCCGAGGCCGGTGCCGCTGCTGGCAAGCGCTTCATGACCAGCCATGATGATCGCATGGAACTGGCTCCACGCGATGTGGTTGCCCGTGCGATTGACTTTGAAATGAAAAAACGTGGCCTGGATTTTGTTGAACTTGATATCAGCCACCAGCCGCCAGAATTTTTGAAAGAACATTTCCCCACTATTTATGCGCGCTGCCTTGAACTCGGTATAGACATCACCAAACAGGCCATACCCGTGGTACCGGCGGTGCATTTCACTTGTGGTGGCATCGTTACCGACACCGATGGTCGCACCGACTTGCCCGGCCTGTATGCCGTAGGTGAAACCGCCTATACCGGCTTGCACGGTGCCAATCGTCTCGCCAGTAATTCACTGCTGGAATGCCTGGTCGTAGGCCGCGCCACCGCCAAACATATAGAAGCCCAGGAACGTGTCAGCGTCATTGCCCTACCAGACTGGGATGAAAGCCGTGTTTCAGATGCAGATGAAGAAGTCGTCATCGCCAACAACTGGGATGAGTTGCGGCGCTTCATGTGGAATTATGTTGGCATAGTGCGCACCACCAAACGCCTGGAGCGCGCCAAACATCGCATACGTCTGTTGAAGGAAGAGATAGACGAATACTACGCCAACTTCCGCATCTCGAATAATTTGCTGGAACTGCGCAACCTCGTGGAAGTCGCCTCACTGATCGTCAACAGTGCATTGTCGCGCCGCGAAAGCCGTGGCCTGCACTTCAGCCGCGATTATCCTGACACTCTGCCAAAAGCCTTGCCTACCGTCTTGTCACCCAAGCGTAAAAAATAAGTACTGCTTGCCAGCATCGTTTGCGATGCTGGCAGCTTGATTAGTTTATTCAAATTGGTCAGGAAGATGAGCAGCAAAAAGAATCGAATTTTTCATCTATTTTTGCATAGCCATTTGACAAATTAAATTATCACAGTGATACTGCCCAGCTTGCTTGCCGGGCAATATCATCAGCAATTTTTTCCGGTGCAGCCTTACTGAACCCAGAAAAAAATTGGCATGATAAAACTCAGTCAGATACGCAAGACCTACAAGCAAGGCGGCAATGAAATCCGGGCGCTTGATGGTATCGATTTACACATTGCCAGTGGTGAGTTCGTCGCCATCATGGGTCCCTCAGGTTCTGGCAAATCTACTCTGTTGAATGTACTCGGCGCGCTTGACCGCCCCGACCATGGCCGCTATCTCCTGAACCAGGAAGAAATCAGCGCCATGAATGACGATACAGCCTCAGATATACGCAATCGCAGCATAGGTTTTGTTTTTCAGTCTTTTCATCTGTTACCGCGCCTTAGCGTGCTGGAAAATGTACTGCTCCCGCAACGCTATAGCAATTCGCCGGATGCACAGGCCGAAACACGCGCCCGCCAGTTGCTCGAGCGTATAGGTCTGGCACAACGTATCGATCACAAGCCAGGTGAATTGTCTGGTGGCCAGTTGCAACGCGCCGCCATCGCCCGCGCTCTGCTGAATCAGCCCGCCTTGTTGCTGGCCGATGAACCTACCGGCAATCTCGATTCCAAAAGCGCTGCCGACGTGCTTGGCTTGCTGGGTGAATTGCATGCAGGTGGACAAACCCTGGTGCTGGTCACGCATGACCCTGCAGTTGCTGCCAGGGCGCAAAGAACCATACACCTGGCTGACGGCAAGGTCGCGGAGATAACAGCGTGAAACACAATTTGCGAAAACACCTGAGCTTATCAAAACTCGGCATCTGCGTACTCTCTGCATGTGCCAGCATACCTGCACTTGCGCCAGCCTCATCGGTAGCACCAGCCAACACAGACAAAACCGTCACACCTGCACAGAGTCGCCCGGTATTATTGACTGGTGAAGTCATTGCAAAAGATTCTCAAGCCATCCTGGTGCCGCCATCCAATTCTTCACCAGTAGTTTTACGCAACTTCGTTGCTGAGGGTAGCCAGGTCAAAAAAGGCGACCTGGTGTTGCGCATAGAAACGCCAAATGCGTCCAACCTGGAGCAACTGGAAATCAGCATGCAACAAACCCGGGCAAAAGCCGATGCCGAACTAGCCAAACTTGAGGTCACTGCGCTGGATGCGGAAAAAAATCTGCTCACAGCCAAAGCTGCATTAGCCAAGTCCCTGGTTGATGCTGCTCTACCCAAAACCCAGATTGCTGCGTTGGAATTTGATAAATATCAGGCAGAAAAAGAAAGATCAGAACGTGATCTACAAGTCAAACAACTGGCATTTGATGACGCTTATACCTCCATCAACAGAAAAAAATCGGATGCTGACCTCGAGTTAAAAAAACAAGAGATCAACATCAATTACCTCAAAACGCAATTGACACGCTCTGAGGTCAGAGCCAGCCAGGATGGCTATGTCGTCCACGGCTATAGCAACTGGCGTAGTGAGCGCCTGGAAGAAGGCTCAAGCGCTTTTCCTGGCAATACTGCGGGACAGGTCATAGGTTCAGGTCAAATGGAAGTCAGGGCATGGGCCCTGGAAGCAGACAGGACTTATTTGAAGGAAGGGCAAACTGTAGGCCTGAAATTTGATGCCCTGCCCGACACTGAAGTAACGGCCAGTATAGCCAGTATTTCCAACGCACCTGAAGAACACAACGTCTGGGGTTATGGCCGATATTTTCGTGTCGATATCAAGTTACCGGCGCAATCAAATCTCAAACTGATACCTGGCATGAGCGTCCTGATAGAACCTGCTCAGGCCAGTAAGAAAATCAGCGAAAAATCTACCTCCCAAAACAAGGAGCTGACACTGGAAGGTGAAATACAGTCACGCAATATCACGTCCATAGGGCCACCGTCGATCCCCTATATCTGGCAATATACCCTGGCACAGATTGCCCCCGAGGGCAGCGCCGTCAAGGCAGGTGATATGCTTGCCATGTTCCAGGCGGCTGAAGTACCCAACCAGCTTGCCAGTCAAAAAAGTCAGCTCAATGAGAAGCTGAGGGCACTGGAAAAACTGAAGCTGGAACAGACAGAAGCAGAAAAAGCTGCGGATCTGGCTGTAGCAGAAGCGCAAAGCAATGCGGAAAAAGCTGCACGCAAAGCCACCATGCCCAAAGAATTAATCCGGCGTGTCGATTATGACAAGCTGGTCATAGAAAAATCACTGAATAGCGACCTGGCTGCGATGTCCCTGCGTATGCGCACTACCCAGGCACGTGCCCGTAAGGCAGAAAAAAAGGGATTGGAAACAGAGATCGCCATGCTGCAAGGGAAAATCGACGTACTGAACAAAGGGCAAAAAGCCCTGACTGTGACAGCAAGCAAACCAGGCATGATGATCTACAAAAGCAATTTCGAAGGCGAAAAATTTGCTGCTGGCAGCCAGGTCTGGATGGGATTATCCATTGCCAGTGTGGCAGACCCAGACAAATTATTTGTCTCTGCCAAAGTGCCCGAAGCCCAATCAACTACGATCAAAGTTGGCCAAAGCGCCCGCATCACCATAGCTGGCGCCAACATGACGGTGCCTGCGCGCGTTACCGGGCTGGGCAACGTATTCCATAGCAAATCAAGCTCACAACCCATCATCGTGCGGGATATAGAGCTGGAATTTGATCAGATGCCCAAAGGGCTCAAGCCCGGTGCGGCAGTGCAGGCAATTTTAGTCTCATCGGGAATAGAGACGGCGACGACAGGAGCAGTAAAAAAATGAAATCAAGGCTACTCCTCATCTGCATAACACTGGCGTTTAGCAGCACAGGCTGCAGCAACAAGACTGAACAAACCCAGCATGCAACTGAAACCTTCTCGCCCAGAAACTGGCAAGAAAATATTGTCGTCGATGGCGAAATCATTGCCGCCAACAAAACTCCGCTGACTGTGCCTGGCCAGGGCTGGGATTCGCGCACCCTGATAAAGATGCTGCCAGAAGGCAGCCTGGTGAAAAAAGACCAGGTCATAGCTCTCTTTGATGCTCCAAAATCACGCATGGAATTATCGCAGGCAGAAATGGAATTATTGCGCAAGGAACTGGCCGCAGAAACCATACAAGCCAGTGATGCCAGCAGCCGCTCTGCCCTGTCTGCAGACAGCGCTAAAGTACAGACAGATTTGCGACTCAGCGAACGCTATGCCAACGCCGATCTGGCGATTTTCTCACGCAATAAAATACTGGATGAATTGCAGGATAGCGGATTTCTGAAGAACAAACGCGGCTACCTGAACTGGAAAACCGGGCAGGTACAGGCACGCAGTGCAGCAGAGCAGGCAGTATTAAGCTCGCAGAAAGAAAGTGTCAGCCTGAATGCCAGCCAGCACAAAAAGAACCTGGATGCACTGGAATTGCTGGCCCCGCATGACGGCGTATTCTTGTTGCAGGCAAACTGGGATGGAGCCAAACCTCTGGTTGGCTCAAGCTTCCGGCCCAGGGAAGAATTTGGCTCACTGCCAGACCTTGATCAACTGGTGGCCAATTTCAATATAGAAGAAGGCCGTACCTTTGGTTTGAAAGTGGGCCTGCCAGTCAAGGTACGTCTGGCTGGTAATGGCCAGGAAATTGAATTGAGCATTACCAAGGTTGGCAATAGCGCTAGCGTCACTTCACGGGAGTCACCAGTCAAATTCATCACCTTCGAAGCCGCTTTCAATAAGGCGCAGGCACAAAGCCTGGCACTCAAACCTGGCCAGGCATTGATAGGCACGGTCAGTCTCATCAACCAGGCCAAAGCCATGACGGTACCGAATATCGCCCTGATACAGGACGGGAGTAATTTCGCTGCATATATCAAGGATGGCGACCAGCTCAAGCGCCAGTCAGTAGTACTGGGGCAGCGTGGCCCGGTGCGCAGTGAAATCAAATCAGGTATCAGCCAGGGCAATCAGGTAGTCCTGTTGCCTGAAGTAAAAGACAAAGAAAAAAGCAAGGATACACATTCATGAACCGCGCCCTGATACTGGAAGCAGTCAATGAACTGCAAAGGCGCAAGCTGCGTACCGGCCTGACCCTGTTAGGCATGATCTTTGGTGTGGCAGCCATCGTTGCCATGCTGGCGGTGGGTGAAGGCAGCCGCCGCGAAGCCTTGCGCCTGGTCGCCGAACTGGGTCTGGACAATGTCATCATAGACAGCAAGAATATTGACGACAAACGTCTCAAAGAAATACGCACACGCTCACTGGGCTTGTCGGCGGCTGACGCAGATGCTGCACTGTCCGTCGTACCTGGCGCCAAGGCAGTGGCACTCAAAAAAGAGATCAAGGTAGATCAACTGGTCAGCGGCAGCAATGTCGTCCCTGCACGCGCCTTTGCCGTATCTGATTCGTATGCCGAACTCGGTGGCCTGCAAATCGGCCAGGGGCGCTGGTTAAGCCAGCAGGATGATGCCACCCTCGCCCCTGTCTGCGTGATAGGCCCGCGCCTTGCTCATCAACTCTTTGGTGACAAAAATCCAGTTGGCGAGCGCATCAAGCTCAATCACGCCTGGCTTGAAGTAGTTGGCGTGCTGGCTGACCGCGCCCTCTCCAAATCCGAATTCGAAGGTGTCAAACTTGGCCTGGATGACGAGCGCCTGTTCGTCCCCTGGCTGACCGGCCGCGCCCGTTTCCGTTTCACTGCGCTGGAAAACGAAGTCGACAGCCTGAGTTTGCGCCTGGATGGCCAGACAGCACCTGATATCGCAGCCCGCGTGCTGCAGAACCTGATAGAGCAAAGGCATGGCGGTACTGATGACACCAACCTCATCGTACCCATGGGTCTGTACAGGCAGAACCAGCAAACCCAGCGCATCTTTACCATCGTCATGAGTTCTATCGCTGCGGTATCCCTGTTGGTGGGCGGCATAGGCATCATGAACATCATGCTGGCCAATGTACTGGAACGCCGTCGTGAAATCGGCCTCAAGCGCGCCCTGGGCGCACGCAGGCGTGACGTCATAGAACAATTCCTGGCAGAAGCCCTGGTGATTGCCTTCAGCGGCGCACTGCTCGGTGTATTGCTGGGCGCGATAGCTGCGTACAGCATTGCCGCGCTGGCGGGCTGGTCTGTTGCCTGGTCACCGCTGAGCCTGTTGATTGCGGTCAGCTCCTGCATAGCAGTTGGCCTGGGTTTTGGTGTATTCCCGGCACGACAGGCCGCAGCACTGGACCCAATTGCGGCTTTACGTACTGATGGTTGATGCGGGATAATCGGGCGCTGGCTGATACCTTAATAGCTTGCCAGCTTAGCTGCGTGGCCTGATTACTTCTATTTTCCAATCACTTTTCATCTACAACATCATGGCAAGAACCATCAACGGCATAGGCACTACTTTTTACGGCAAATGCAAATTTCAGCCAGATCAATCCTTTATCACGACCAAGTGGGTGGTATTGGTCTATATTCCCATTGTTCCATTGGCCAGCTATCGCTTCATTGAAGAAAGCAGTTCCAGTTTTGAAGTAGTCGAAGCAGATATTCCTTTGGAGATCATGCAAGTGCTACGAATCTGGCTGTTTGTCGCACTTCTGGCCTTCGGACTTAGCCTGAGTGACAAGCTGAAATTGGGTGGCGCCGGCCTGTTTATGCTATTCGGCATGATTTGCGCTATTCCCTTTCTGATGCGCTGGTTTGCAAAACGGAATGCCGGATTACTCTAGCAAGCAAAAAATTTATCCGCCATTTTGGACACGCAGAAAATGAGATTTGAGCCCTTATCAGATACACAGTTTGAGTATTTGTGCGAAGTCTATGTAGCGGATAAATTTGCAAATCAGGAAGAATTAATCCAGGACTGGAAAGAATTAAGCAGCAAATTTCCTGACTCACATTTGCTGCTGACACTGGATGACCTCGGTCAGGCACAATATACATCCATGCATAGCTCAGGTTCTCACGATCTCGACGAGACAGAAGGCTATGACTTGAGTACGCTTGATGCGGCATGCTTTGAAGATGGCGAGCATGTCGGCTACCTGAGCACGGCATCTGAGTTTTTTATTCGGTACGCAAATTTTTTAAAACTTTGCAGAGAAACCTCACTGGAACAGATTTTTCAAGAAAAAAACCTGCTACTGAATGATGAATCTCTGGCAGAACTGCTGCTGGCTCAAGAAAACTGGCTGTCCATCATTGACGATAGCATTTATGCGTTCAGGGCCATCGTCAATCAACCCGAAGATAGTCTGGCTGCCTTTCCTAACGGCTATTTTGATTCAGACCTGAATCCCTTTGAGAATCGTGCTTTATGCAAGCATCTCAGAGAAAATTACAACTACAGTCTGATGGGTATAGGCGCATCTTATCTGGCACTCATCCGGGAAGCAGCCTTGAATGCAGTTCAGATGAGCAGCCTGGCAGAATTACTGTTTAAACTATATGGTGAAAAAGCGGGTAGCTGGGTAGAAATGCTCAGTGAGCAGAGCAATCAATCTCTGCATATCCTGGTTTTGAGATATGCGGAATAAACAGGTAATCAGACTTTATTAATATTTCCCAATCTGTCTCTATATTCGTTGATCAGCTCATTGGATTTCAATTCAGCTTTTTGCATGGACATCGATTCATGCAACCGCTTGATCGCATCATTACATGCGCTATTAAGCCCCAGCGCAAAACATACCTTTTCGCTGAACACTGCCTTTGTTGAATGCATCAATTCAGAAACCAGATGCGGTTCTTGTCTGGCAAATATTTTAATCATACGCTGCGCCAACTCACGAAGATTCTGGGCTAGCATACCGCAATTCTCTGGCAAGGCATCCGCCAGCGTGCGAACAGCTTGTACCAGACCTCGCTCAGCCTCTGTCATCATTTCAAAATTACGCTTCTTTACATTACGGAGGTAAATGAAGAATGCGCCCCAGCAAGCGATGAACAGCGAAGCAAGTATGACATTCACCACGGTCGCAGGCGCAATAGTGATATGTATCCAGGCCAGGGCAGAACTAATTAGCGACGACAAGCCCTTGATTTGCCAGAAAACAATGGCCAGTACGACAAGTGGCCCCAGGAGAAATATACTGGTGTAGGCAGAAATATGCCGAATGTCGCGGCTAGCCGACTCCACCAGAAGGCTCCCGCTAACACCCGGCATCTGATCAAATTCATACATAGTCCCGTTAAGAATTTGGCTAATTTCAACGTTAACATCAGAAAAAGATTGCTTCATGTTGTAATAGAGTGAGAATTCCAGCAAACAAATAACAGGTATAGCTTCAAACTATCCGCAAAGAATAATCCGTCGCCTTGATATCCTTGGTCAGGCTACCTATGGATATCCTGTCCACACCTGTCTCGGCTATGGCTCGCACTGATGAATGATCTATGCCGCCAGAGGCTTCCAGCAAGGCACGGCCTGCAGTGATAGCCACGGCTTCACGCATCATGCCGGTATTAAAATTATCGAGCAGGATGGAAGTGGCGCCGGCATCCAGTGCTATCTTTAATTGTTCCAGGGTTTCGACTTCTATTTGTATGCTCACACCAGCATTCAGGTTCAGCGCATTTTGCATGGCTTCAGCCACGCCACCTGCGGCTGCGATATGATTTTCCTTGATAAGGATACCGTCATACAGGGCCAGGCGCTGGTTCTCGCCACCGCCTACGCGCACCGCATATTTTTGCGCCAGACGCAGGCCAGGCAAAGTTTTGCGGGTGTCGAGTATGGCTGCTTTTGTGCCAGCGATGATGGCGACATATTTGCTGGTGGCGGTTGCGACAGCAGACAGCAATTGCAGGAAGTTCAGCGCAGCACGTTCGGCTGTCAGCAAGGCCCGGGCTGGGGCCTTGATTTTGCAGACGATGGTGTTTGCCTTCATCTGTTCGCCTTCAGCATATTGCCAATCCACGATGATAGTTGCATCCAGTGCCGTCATAACGGCGTCGAACCATGGCGCGCCACACAGAACAGCATCTTCACGCACGATGACTTGTGCATTCACGATTTCATCAGCAGGCACCAGCAGACCTGTCAGATCAGCAGCGCCGACATCTTCAGCCAGTGCATCGCTGATATTGCGTTCAAAAGCTTTTTGTAAATCTGCATCAAAAGGGAAATGTGTATTCTTTAAATTACCAGACATGTCCAGATAACCTCAGTGTAATTGGATGGGGCTTGCGCTTAAGATCGTAACAAGTTCTCAGGCCGGTCCTATGCCGGAGAACAGTTTGGCTTCTTTCGCCAGATCACTGGATGGACGCACATTGGTTTTTTTGGCCGCAGCAAAATCCAGCATGCGGTCTATGCAAACCTTGGCTTTTTGCCCAACTGCAGGATCGACCTGGATTTCATTATTGCCGTTTTCCAGTACCTGCAGCAGATTGCGCAAGCCATTCATTGCCATCCATGGGCAATGTGCGCAGCTCTTGCATGTCGCGCTATTGCCAGCGGTTGGGGCAACGATGAAGCGCTTGGTCGGCGCTGCCATCTGCATTTTGTGCAGGATGCCATTGTCAGTGGCGACGATGAATTCATCTGCATCCAGGGTCTTTGCAGCATGGATCATTTGCGAAGTCGAGCCGACCACGTCAGCCAGTGCTACTACAGCCGCCGGTGATTCAGGATGAACCAGGACCTTGGCATTGGGATGCTCAGCCTTGAGTACATCCAGCTCTATGCCCTTGAATTCATCATGTACCAGGCAGGAGCCCTGCCATAGCAACATGTCTGCACCTGTCTGCTTCTGGATGTAGCCACCCAGATGTTTATCGGGTGCCCAGAGTATTTTTTTGCCTTGTGCATGCAAGTGAGCAACGATGTCCAAACCTATGCTGGATGTCACCATCCAGTCAGCTCTTGCTTTGACTGCGGCGCTGGTATTGGCATACACGACGACGGTACGGTCAGGATGGGCATCGCAAAACGCTGCAAACTCATCTGCCGGGCAACCCAGGTCCAGCGAGCAAGTCGCATCCAGGTCAGGCATTAAAATGGTTTTTTCTGGGCTGAGTATTTTGGCGGTTTCGCCCATGAACTTGACACCGGCGACAACCAGGGTTTTGGCGGGGTGGTCACGGCCAAAGCGCGCCATTTCCAGCGAGTCAGAAACACAGCCACCGGTTTCTTCTGCCAGGTCTTGCAGTTCTGCATCGACATAATAATGCGCGACCAGTACGGCCTGCTTTTCTTTCAAGAGCTGGCGTATTCTGGCTTTGAGTTCCAGTTTTTCTATTGCTGAAGGCGCATCGGGGATGCGCGCCCAGGCATTGGCGGTACAGCTACTGCCCACATCCATCTGTGGGAGTTCAAATTCGACAACTTTGGTTTCCATATAGCCCTACATATCTGGAGTGCATAGAGCACATGCGGGCATGCACTCTGATGACAAGAAATATTGGCAGGCTTGGGATTGCCAGATTGATATCCAGCGCCCCTTTAGCCTGCATCCACTACTGCATTTCAGGCCATAGTATACGCTGTTACCAGATATTTACCCGCGTCGCTGTCGGGCGCAGGGGCGAACGATCTCCCTTGCACTGAAAAGCATCAGAAAATTCCGACATATTTGCCAACGGCGCAATGACACGATATTTGTCTGGTGAGTGAGGATCAGTTGCCAGTTTCATACGCAACATTTCATCACGGATAAGGCTGCGGAAGCTTTGCGCATTGGCGACAAAGAAGCGTTGATCAACCGTCAAGCCATCAATTTCCCTGGCCTGGGGCTTGCGCTCCAGCGATTTGTGCAAAGCCTGCAGGGCAATCTTCATACCGCCAAGATCGGCAATATTTTCACCGGCAGTCAACTTGCCATTAATGTGCAATTTGTCGATAGGATTAAACTCATCAAATTGCTTTTCAATGGCTTTGACACGAACCAGGAATTTTTTCTCATCGTCCTTGGTCCACCAGCTTTTCAGGTTACCCTGAGCATCATATTGGCGTCCTTCATCATCAAAGGCATGCGTCAGTTCATGGCCTATCGTTGCACCGGTATTGCCATAGTTGGCGGCAGGGTCAGCATTCACATGGTACAGCGGTGGTTGCAATATGCCTGCGGGGAAGACCATTTCATTCATGGTGGGGTTGTAATAGGCATTCACGGTTTGTGGCGTCATACCCCATTCATTCCTGTCTATCGGCTTACCCAGCTTGGCGAGATTGCGTTTGAATTCAAATTCAGCGGCGCGTGCCATGTTTGCTGCGTACGGACCAGTATCGATTTGCAAGCTGCTGTAATCACGCCACACATCGGGGTAACCTATTTTCACCAGGATCGTGTCGAGCTTTTTATAAGCTTGTTGCTTGGTCGTGTCCGACATCCATTCCAGCTTGCCGATACTTTCACGCATGGCCGCCTTGATGTTATCGACCATTTCCAGTACGCCCGCCTTGGCTTCAGGACCAAAGAATTTGGCGACATACAGCTCCCCCATGGCTTCACCTGCCATGTTATCGATAGAGCCCAGCACGCGCTTCCAGCGTGGTTGCAATTCCTTGGTGCCTGCCAGCGTCTTGCCATAAAAGTCAAAACTGGCATTGACAAAGGCTGAACTCAAATCCCTGGCACGCGCATTCGCCAATTGCCAGCGTAAATAAGTCTTCCATTGATCAAGACTGATGGAATTAACCATGCGCCCTGCTTCCGCAATGAATTTGGGATGGGCAAGATTGAATTGTCCTGGCTGCGCCAGGCCCAGTTCATTGAAATAGGTGGACCAGGCAGTTTTTTTATCTGTTTTTTGCAAGGCATTCAAGTCAGACAAATGGTAGCTGGCTTGCGGGTCGCGCAATTCGACCTTGGTCAAGGATGCCTTGGCCAAGCGGGTTTCCAGTGTCAGCACAACAGCAGCGTTTTTCTTTGCCTGCTCTGGAGCATCACCGAGCAAGGTAAAAATCTGGGTCACATAGGCGACATACTTGTCACGGATATCCTTGGTCTTGGCATCAGTCTTCAGGTAATAATCGCGGTCAGGCAAACCCAGGCCACCCTGCATGATTTGCGGGATATAACGCGTAGTATTTTTAGCGTCCTGATCGACTGCAAAACCAAACAAGGGAGAAACACCTTGTTTATGCAATCCGGCAATCACAGCCAATAATTGCTGGCTATCCTTGATGTTATTGATTTGTGCAAACTGTGGTTCTAGCGGTTTGATACCTTCTTTTTCTATCTGAGTTTCGTTCATGCCACTGGCATAAAAAGCGCCGACAAGTTGCGCTGCCTTGCTCTTGCCCTCGCCTTTTGCGGCTGTTTCTGCAATGAGCTTCAGTGCTGTCAGATTTCGCTCTGTCACTTCATCATAGGCGCTGTAACGCGCACGGTCGGAAGGAATGGGGTTAGCCTTCAGCCATTCGCCATTTGAATATTGGAAGAAATCTGTGCAGGGATCAGCCTTTTTATCCATGGTCATGGATTCCAAGACCAATTGGTTTGAAGTCGCTGTCTGAGCAAATACTGCATTACCCATGCAAGCCACGCCAACCAGGCTAGCCAGCAAACTGCGTTTGAAGATATTTTTTGTTTTCATTTTTTTGTCCCTGTCTCTTGATTTTTACGGCATTACTTGCACGGCTATACCTGAATATTGTCCGGGTGAACGATATACTCTTTGTGTCGCTTTCTGGAAATCTTCTGGATTGGCCTTGGGAATATCCATGAATTTTTGCGGATTCAAATCTACCAGTGGGAACCAGCTACTCTGCACCTGCACCATGATGCGGTGACCACGGCGGAAGGTGTGCTGGATATCCGGCATGTTATAGCTGATGGCCGCCACTTTGCCAGGTACAAAAGGCTCAGGTTTTTCAAAGCTGTTGCGGAACTTGCCGCGCAAAGGCTCTCCCCTGACCAGTTGCTGATAACCGGCCATGGCGACGGATGGTGGCGGCACGTCATTCGCACGTTCGCGCACTACCTGCTTATCCGGATAAGCCGATGGATAGACATCAATCAGTTTGACGACCCAATCTACATCCGTGCCAGAGGTTGAGATAAACAATTTGGGATTGACTGGCCCGACGACGGTCACGTCTTCTTCCAGAGGTTCAGTCTGATAGACCAGCACATCTGGCCGTGTGGAAGCAAAGCGCTGGTCAGAGACCACATATTCACGCGGCGCACCAGTGGCGACGTAAGAGATAAACGGCACGGGCTTATTGGGGTCGCTGACATATTCGTCAAAGGTATTGAATTCTGTCTGCGGCTCCTTCCAGCTCAGGCTACCATCCTTGCCAAAATACAGGGTACGTTTTTGCGCCTGTTGCGGTGGCCAACTGGGGTATTCGCGCCAGACATTGGTGCCGGTTTCAAACACGGTCACTTCCGGCAAAGCCTTGCCAGTGGCGCCCTTCAAATGCTGTTCAAAGAAAGGGAAAACGATATTCTTGCGGTAATAGTCGCCCGTTTTGACATCGAAACTCACATTTCCCAATGACTTACCCTCGGCACCGGCCCAGCCGCCATGCGACCATGGCCCCATGACCAGGCCATTGTAATAACCCTTGTTATTATTTTTGATGCTGTGATATGTCGTGAATGGACCTTGCGGATCTTCTGCGTCATACCAGCCACCAACAGTCAGCACGGCTGCCTTGATGTTTTTCAGGTGAGCAGCGATATTGCGGCTTTTCCAGAAATCATCATAGGTAGTGTGTTCTATTGTCGGCATCAGTAATTCACGCTGCTTGTCTGACAGTTGGGCAGTAATGTTTTTCAGGGTTTTATACTTGAGAAAATATTGATAGCCATCCGGGGTACCAAAATCAAACTCTTCCCAGCGTTTGGGCAAGGTCGTGGGATTTTTTTCTACCGTAAAATTGGAAAAGAACCCAAAGTTAGCCGCCAGCATGAAGGCACCGCCATGATAGGAATCGTCCCCCATGAACAAATCAGTGACTGGCGCCTGTGGTGAAGCGGCCTTGATCGCCGGATGTGAGTCTATGATACTGGCCGAGGCATAAAAACCAGGATAGGAAATACCCCAGATACCGACCTTGCCGTTATTGCCCTTGACGTTTTTCAACAGCCACTCAACGGTGTCATGCATGTCCTGGCTCTCGACACCCTCGCCGGCCCGCCTGCCAGCCTTGATATGCGGCGTCATTTCTTGCCAGACGCCTTCAGACATATAACGGCCACGCACGTCTTGCTTGACGAAGATATAGCCACTTTGGTCAAATTCTTTGGAGGGTCCCAGGGACTGCGGGTAGAAATCCACGCCATAGTGCGATTGCCCGCCTTCATAGACACCGCTACCGTAGGGTGAACGTGTCATCAGGAAAGGATAAGACTTGCTGCTATCCTTGGGAACATACACCACGGTAAAAAGCCGTGTACCGTCACGCATGGGAACCTGGTATTCATATTTGGTGTATTGTTCGCGTATGCCCGGTTTAGCAGCCTCAGGTGCATCGGCCATAACGGCTTCGGCAGCATATACTGGCAGATTGGCCATCAAGGCAAGAGCGCACAAGGCTGCACATTTTTTAATCACGAATTTCATAATTCCCCTTAAGATAACACGCTATTGTTTTATTTATTCTGGTCAACATGCTTGCAAACCAGTTCTGGCGTAGTGAATCGGCGCGAATCATAAAGAGTAAATTTTTCTCAATAAGTTTCCAGATTTCGACCTAAACTGACAAATAGGCATCAAACAGGCATCAAACAAATATTTTATTGCGGAAATACCATGAAATCACTCAGAATATTTGCTGTCACCCTGGCTCTGCTGGCACTCTCAGGCTCAGTATGGGCTCGCCCTGGCGGCCATCATTTTCATCCCAGGGTAAGCATAGGCGTTTCCATTCCGCCGCTATATTTCAATTATGGCAACCGGCATAGTTATGTGTCTGCCTATTATCCTTACGATTATTCCTGGCGTTATTACCCCAGCGTGGTCGTTGCCCCTGCTGTCACCTATGTGACACCTGTCGTCAGCACCGGCAATGTGGTTTATACGGACAATTACCCTACATACACGACCTATACTCAAAGTTATGTTGATGACAGCAATATCATCAGCCAGCCCAATCCTGCCCCGCAATCTACGGCAGGCAAGGATTGGCTGTATTGCCATCAGCCTGACGGTTTTTACCCGGCGATCAAGTCTTGTCCCGGTGGCTGGGAACGTGTCCCGGCACAAGCCAGATAAGCGCGGCCAGGCCAGACACAAAAAGGGTGCAATTAATGAAATAATTGCACCCTTTTTTGCAAGCTTCAGTTTTCAGTTTCTACGGCAGTCTTTTATTTTGCCAATACAGACCGTATTGTAGCCGCCAGTTCTTCAGCCACGAATTTCGCAACATAGGCGTCGGCACCTACTGTCTTGATATGATCTTCATTGGTTGCGCCTGACAAGGATGAATGGATCACCACCGGCAAGAACTTGAAACGGTCATCGTTCTTGATTTTACGTGTCAGTGTGAAGCCATCCATTTCCGGCATTTCCAGGTCCGTCAGCACCATGGATACCTTGTCGCGCACGCCCTTGCCTTCGGCCTGGGCTGCGGTGGCAAGGGATTGTAATTTCTCCCAGGCTTCCTTGCCAGTCTTGGTCATGATGAACTGGGCACCCATGGCTGTCAGTGCCTGCTCGATCAAACCGCGGGCAACGGCTGAATCATCGGCTGCCAGAATGGCAGAGCCAGGTATCATCTGTAGCTTGGCGCCTATGGTATCTGGGTCTACATCCTTGGTATCAGATGGCGTAATCTGGCGCAAGATTTGCTCCACGTCCAGCACCTGGGCCAGGCGGGTGTCCTCTGTGTCACCATCGAGGCGGGCAATACTGGTGACCATGCCACCTGCCGCACTGTTTTCAGCCGACAAAACCTGATTCCAGTCCAGCCGTACGATCTCTTCGACCGATTCAACCGCAAAACCCTGAGTGGTGCGCGCATACTCAGTGACCAGCATGATGTTCAGGCCAGTTTTAGGCTTGAGCCCGACCACCGAAGGCAG
This sequence comes from Undibacterium sp. Tian12W, assembly GCF_049339405.1. Lineage (NCBI taxonomy): Bacteria > Pseudomonadati > Pseudomonadota > Betaproteobacteria > Burkholderiales > Oxalobacteraceae > Undibacterium > Undibacterium sp. Tian12W. Next base: position 147,737 of record NZ_JBMPPK010000014.1, on the reverse strand, counting down.
GTCGATGACAGGAATAATCTGACCACGCAAATTGACCACACCCAGCATGTGGGGCATCGCGCCCGCCATACCAGTAATCGTCGGCATGGCGACTATCTCTCGTACCTTGAAAACATTAATGCCAAACAATTCTGACCTGTCACTATTGCCATCTGTCCCCAGACGGAACAGCAGCAATTCAAACTTGTTGGACGCTGTCAGATTGGTACGTTCATCGACTTCTTGCTGTACGGAACTCATGTCTGTTTTCCTCATCGTGATGGAACAGGGGATGCACCATTATCCTACTGTTTTACTGCAACGCAATTACTTTATAACACGGTAGCAAGGGGTATAAGCCTTACCAGGCAATTTCATGCGGTTTTGTGCAACAAAAGATGCCAGCAAGGTATCCATTGATGCCATTATTTCACTATCGCCGCGAATTTCAAAATGCCCATGTTTTTCTATCGCACGGATGCCCTGGTTTTTGACGTTGCCAGCCACCACACCTGAAAAAGCACGACGCAGATTTGCCGCGAGCAGATGCGTATCCTGATTCTTGTGCAAAGCCAAGTTGCGCATGTTTTCATGCGTGGGTTCAAACGGCTTCTGGAACTCTGCATCTATCTTCAGCAACCAGTTGAAATAATAGGCGTCGCCCTTGGCCTTGCGGAACTCACGCACTTCCTTGATACCAGCCTGCACTTCCTGTGCTACGCGCACAGGGTCATTGACGATGATCTTGTAGTTCTGCTGAGCCTCAGGGCCCAGCGTTGCAGCAATGAACTGATCTATCTGACGGAAATAATCTGCTGCACTTTCGGGCCCGGTAAAAATCAGGGGGAAAGGCAACTCGGCATTATCAGGATGCAGCAAGATACCCAGCAAGTACAAAATTTCTTCTGCCGTACCTGCACCACCAGGGAACACGATGACGGCATGGCCCATGCGCACAAAAGCCTCAAGGCGTTTTTCTATATCTGGCAAGATTACCAGGTCGTTGACGATAGGATTCGGCGCTTCGGCAGCGATAATACCCGGTTCGGTAATGCCTAAATAGCGGCCTGTGGTAATCCTTTGTTTGGCATGACCTATAGTGGCCCCCTTCATCGGGCCCTTCATGGCACCTGGACCACAGCCTGTACAGATATCCATGCCACGCAAACCCAGCTGATACCCTACATGCTTGGTGTAGTCGTATTCTTCGCTGGAAATCGAATGCCCGCCCCAGCACACCACCATATTAGGATTGACCTGAGGCTTGAGCAAATTGGCATTGCGCATGACGTGAAAAACCGCATCACTGATACCCTCAGTGGTCGCCAGATCAAACTTGCGGTCATCTTCGATCGCGGCCTTGATGAACAGAATGTCGCGCAAGACGGCAAACAAGTGTTCTTGTATACCTTTGATCATGACGCCATCCACAAAGGCACTGGCTGGTGCGCCCTTGACATCTAGCTTGATGCCGCGTTCGCGCTGGATGATGCTGATGTCAAAGCTCTTGTAACGCTCCAGCAATTCCTTGCCATCGTCGAGACCACTGCCGCAATTCAAGACCGCCAGTGCGCAACTGCGAAACACCTGGTACAAACCGCCATGACTATTGTCGAGCAATTGCACGACCTCGGCCTTGGACAAAACTTCCATACGGCCGCCTGGCGAAATTTGCGTGTCGATAACTTCGAATTCCATAACTGCTTTTTCACTCCTGAAAATAATTTGCGGCTGATGCCGGCAAGGCCAGCATCAGCGTGCTTCTCTATGCTTCCATTATGCATGCAATTTATTGCGCGGGTTCTATCAGCAGCACTATTTGCCACATTTGTATTGTGAAGAATGGCAAATTGCACTGTCGCCGGGCCGTCAATTTAAGACCGATATAAAAATATTTCTATAAATGATTGTATATAGCGCCTTCGCCATGTACAATTCGCCTCCTTCAGACGCGGGGTGGAGCAGTCTGGCAGCTCGTCGGGCTCATAACCCGAAGGTCGTAGGTTCAAATCCTGCCCCCGCAACCAAGTTTCTTTGTTCTGGTGCATTCGCACAAATTTACCGGGCACTATATTTCTTCTGGCAAGCAATTGCCAGGGGCGGTTTATTTTGCTTTTTCGCTTAAGCTTTACCAGGCATCGCCACACATCAACATTGATCAAGCTCAACTGATGAAAGACAATAAAGATCACGCTACCCTGGAATTACCCGGCTTTGGCGAACCAGCATTTTTATTGCCAGAAACCAGAAAACCAGTACCTGCCCCTCGTCAACGCGGCAAAAAACAAGAACAGCTTGAACTTTTGGAAGTGCTGGGCCCAACTGACCGCACCGGTCTGCCAGCCTGGGTGCATGATGACAACACAGACCTGACTGGCTTACCGGTCTGGCGCTGAGCGCAAATGAACGCAACTGGGCGCAACTGAGCACACAAAAACACAAATCAAACCCGCACCAGAGCTTTAATAACCGGCCACTGCCTGCGTGAAATTGGCAAACGTTCAGCGCATCCACTGACAATGATTTGCCAGGATTCAGATACTTTTTCCTGATTATTGTCAGCATCCACCACTTGCACTGCACGCTCTACGCCATTAATGGCGCTACGTGCGACCAGCGCATTCCTGTGCACCCTGACCAGCAAGTCCCCCAACTCCACCTCTATCGAAGTCAGCGACTCTTCCAGCAGATATTCACGTTGCGCTGTATGCAGGGTCACGTATTTTTGTTCTGCCTTCAAGAATAGCACCTCGGCTACCGGCACCAATAATATCCGCCCTCTTTCCAATACTGAAAAATGCTTGCGCCTGGGGCCGCTGGTATCCGTTGCCATGGTTTCAGGCAGGCGGCGTGCACCCTTCATTTTTTCACTGGCACGCACCAGCGCATCCACCAAACGACTGGCCCGCACCGGCTTCATCAGGTAATCAAGTGCATGCACCTCAAAAGCCTTGACGGCAAACTCATCATAGGCAGTCACAAAAATAATCGCTGGCGAACGCAGACTGGCCTGATGTTGTGCCAGATGCTGTGCGAGTTCTATGCCATTCATGCCCGGCATCTGGACGTCCAGCAAAACAATATCAGGTTGCAGATTGCTGATTTTTTCCAGCGCCAACATGGCATTCTCAGCTTCTCCAACCACCGTCACCGGGCATTCTGTCTCTATGTCTGACAATAGCGTCAACAGCCTTTGTCTTGCGGGTGCCTCATCATCAACAATCAGTATTCTTGGTGTCATCATCTCTTAGCCGGGAATTGCAACTTAACTTCAAAGTACGCATCTACTACGCCATATTGAATTTGCGCTTCGATATCATAAAGCAAACTTAGTCGCTGCCGTATGTTTTCCAGTGCCATCTGATTACCGGAAACCATATTTGCCTCTGCGTGATAGGGATTGCGAATGCGAATTTCCACCTTGTCCAACAGACGTCTTATCTCTACCGTGACAGTCGCTTGCTGCACCGATGGCTCAACGCCGTAATGAACTGCATTTTCAAGCAGGGGCTGCAATAGCAATGAAGGAATTTCTATCTCGGCCAACTCCTGGGGGGAAATTTTTTCTTTATCCCAGGTCACCTGCATACGTTCACCCAGGCGTATTTTTTCTATCGCCAGATATTGCTCGCACAAGCGTATTTCATCCTGCAAACTGGTGACATCGCGGGTATCGCGCATTAATACCCGGAACAGGTCTGAGAGATCTTCCAGCACCATTTCTGCGCGACGCGGCTCGGTGCGTATCAGCGACAAGGCGGTATTCAAGCTGTTGAACAAGAAATGTGGACGTATCCTCGCTTGCAATGCCTGCAGTTTGGCCTCACCCAACGCAGGTGAAAAAGCCCGGGTACGCAATTCAAAATACTGCTGATATGCCAGTGCCAGCAAACCAGTTGCGACCACAACAAACAGGGGATTTAGCTTGGGAAAGCTGGCCATTATCCAGTCTTGCATACGCAAATAAATCATCAGCAAGGCAGCGATTGCCGTTGGCAACATGCAACACAATACGCGCTGGAACCAGCCAGACATGTAATAACGCACAGAAAATCTGCGTAAATTACACAGGATCAGCAAGGAAAGCAGGCATATTGTCTCAATCAATGCCGCGCTTTCCAGAAAATTTTGCAACACGACACGCCACTCATCCCCTCTCGACCATAAAGCCAATAAGGTGATCAGATTCACACTGATCAGGATGCGCGAAAACACACCCAAATTACAACAATCCGGAATGAGCTGCTCACTTGCGCTGTTTTTCTTATCATTGGTCATTTTTAATTATCTTTAAACTCTTGGGGCAATTTCACTCCCGGTTTACAAGTAGTCATCAGCATTTTTGCCAGTAAATTAAGTGCTTAATTAGTCCAGTCCGGCTAGTCCTTTGGTATTTCCAAGGGTAATCAGGCGCAAAATCTGGGATAATCAAGGGAAATTCTCTCGCAAATGCAGCCAATATGGCAATAATTCACTATGACATCACAATTCAATAAAAAAAGCGAGGCATGGTCTGCCCGTTTCTCTGAACCTGTTTCCGATCTGGTCAAACGCTACACTGCCTCCGTCTTCTTTGACAACCGCATGGCTGCCTTTGATATTGAAGGTTCGCTGGCACATGCTGAAATGCTGCAAGCTCAAAATATCATCACAGCCCAGGACTATGCGGATATTCAACGCGGCATGGCACAGATCAAGTCCGAAATCGATAGCGGCAAGTTTGAATGGCTGCTGGACCTGGAAGATGTGCACCTGAATATAGAAAAACGCCTGACTGAACTGGTAGGCGATGCTGGCAAACGCCTGCACACTGGCCGTTCACGCAATGACCAGGTTGCCACCGATATCCGTCTGTACATGCGCAGCGCCATAGACAATATCCTCGGACTCTTGCAAGATTTCCGTCTGGCTCTGCTCGATCTGGCAGAAAAGAATGCGGATACGATACTGCCAGGCTTTACCCACATGCAAGTGGCCCAGCCCATCACTTTTGGTCATCACATACTTGCTTATGTAGAAATGTTTGGCCGCGATGCAGAACGTATGCAGGATTGCCGCAGGCGTGTGAATCGCCTACCGCTGGGTGCTGCTGCCCTGGCTGGCACAACCTTCCCTATCGACCGTGAACGCGTTGCCAAAACCCTGGGCTTTGATGAAGTTTGCTATAACTCGCTGGATGCCGTGTCTGACCGCGATTTCGCCATCGAATTCTGTGCTGCTGCTGCGCTGGTGATGACACATATCTCGCGTATGTCAGAAGAACTGGTAATCTGGATGAGCCCGCGCATAGGCTTCATCGATATCGCTGACCGTTTTTGCACAGGTTCTTCCATCATGCCGCAAAAGAAAAACCCTGACGTACCAGAACTGGCACGTGGCAAGACTGGCCGTGTGAATGGTCACCTGATCGCCCTGCTGACCCTGATGAAAGGCCAGCCACTGGCTTACAACAAGGATAATCAGGAAGATAAAGAACCCTTGTTTGATACGGTAGATACCGTTATCGATACCCTGCGTATTTTTGCCGACATGGCCGGTGGCATCACCGTCAAGCCAGAAGCCATGCGCGCCGCCGCCTTGCAGGGTTATGCGACAGCAACCGATCTGGCTGATTACCTGGTCAAGAAAGGCCTGCCTTTCCGTGATGCCCACGAAGCAGTGGCGCTGGCGGTACGCACTTGTGTAGAAAAAGGCTGCGACCTCAGCGATATGTCACTGGAAGAATTGCGCGCTTTTTCCAGCCTCATCAATGAAGACGTATTCCATGTGCTGACACTGGAAGGCTCAGTTGCCGCCCGCGACCACATAGGCGGCACCGCACCAAACCAGGTTAAAGCAGCGATTGCCCGTTTGCGCCTGAAACTGCAATAACAACAGTCTTTAACTGCATCTTCACAACTTGCCAGCCCACCTGCAAATGCAGGTGCTGGCATGTTTTCCATTGGTCAGCACTATATTTCCAGACCTGAAAATCACAGACTTCAGTAGTACTACTTAAGTAATCAATATTGCATCGCAGCATGGCGTTTTATTGCTGCTGAGGTTGTGAGCCCATACAATCCTCCGTGACAATCAATATCTAATAAATTTTGTTGGCCGCTTTGATAGCAATGCGCATGGATCAGATATATTTAATTCATGTTGCGGACCACAAAAACCAAAATGTACTTTTCAGGAGAACACAATGTCATACCGTCTTAAATTGTTAGCTGCTGCCACCTTCCTGGCCTATTCCACACTGAGCCAGGCTGCCGATATAAAAATCGGTGTTGCCGAAGCACTGACCGGCCCAGCCGCAAAATATGGCGTAGCGATCAAAAACGGCTTCACGCTGGCTGCCGATCAGATCAATGCCAAGGGTGGTGTGAACGGCAACAAAATACAATTGGTTGCTGAAGATGAGCAAGGTAAAAAAGAAGAAGCCATCAATGTCTTCAAGAAATTGTTGTTCCAGGAAAAAGTATTGATGATTTTTGGCCCTACCCTGTCGAACTCCGCCTTTGCCGCTGATCCGATTGCCAATGCCACCAAGACGGTCGTATTTGGCACCAGCAATACCGCTGATGGCATCACCAATATGGGGCCATTCACCTTCCGCAATTCCGTCATGGAAGCCGACGTATTGCCTGTGACTACGCGCGCAGCGGTTAAGCAATTCAATATCAAGAAAGTCGCCATCCTGTACGGCAACGATGATGCGTTTACCAAGAGCGGCTACGATGTTTTCAAAAGCGCACTGGCTGAACAAAAAATCCCCGTCACCGATACAGAAACCTACGCCAAAGGCGACGTGGATTTCAAGGCACAGCTGACCAAGATCAAGGCATCCAATCCTGATGCTATCGTTTGCTCCTGCCTGGCTGAAGAAGCGGCAAATATCATCCTGCAAACCCGCTCACTTGGTATGAAGCAGCCATTCGTCGGCGGTAATGGTTTCAATTCACCAAAACTGTTTGAAATCGCCAAAGACGCTGCTGACAATACCCTCATGGGCAGCCCATGGTCTGCTGAAAACCCTTCTGCTGCCAACAAGAGCTTCATGGCTGACTACAAGGCAAAATTTGGTTCCGATCCTGACCAGTTTGCAGCACAGGCATTTGACGCCATGCACATCGTTGCAGAAGCTTTGAAAAAAGTCAGCCTGAGCGGAAACCTTGAAAAAGACCGCCTGGCATTGCGCGATGCACTGCCAGCCGTAAAAATTGAGGGTGCCACTGGCAAATTCGCATTCCGCCGCGCAGCTGCCAAGGATGGCAAGGAAGCTGGCTATGATGCTCAGCAAGATGCCATCGTCAATATAGCCAAAGGCGGCAAATTTGTATTGCTGAAATAAATGTATAGCTGCCTCACGCCCCCGCTAAACTGGGGGCTGGGGCACTTGTTTTACGACTTCTCTTGCTGGGATAATTTTCATCCCATCTACATATGCTGATGGCCGGCCTGCATCTGCAAATGAAACGAAGCAATCCTCATCATCTGGATACCCATGCTGGCACAACAACTCATTAACGCCCTGACCCTGGGCAGCGTGTATGCGCTTTTCGCCCTGGGGTTCACGCTGGTGTTCGGCGTCCTTGGCGTCATCAATTTATCGCACGGCGCCATCTTCATGCTGGGCAGTTACATGGCCTTGCTGCTGGTCAGCTCATTCCAGATGTCTTTATGGATGGCGATGTTGCTGTCCATGCTGGCTTGCGGATTGCTGGGCGTGGTCGTCGATTTCCTGGTCTTGCGCCCTTTGCGTCAGCGCAATGCACCGCATCTGGCACCGATGATCGCCACCATAGGCGTAGCCATCATGATCACCAATATATCCCAGGGGATTTTTGGGGCAGAAAACAAACGCTTCCCGTTTGGCACCATCCCGGAAGAAAGCTTCAGCCTAGGCAATTTGCATCTGACGGCGGTGCAACTGGCGATTGTCGTGATTGCCTTTGTCCTCATGCTGGTGCTGCTGCAAGTCATGCGCCGCACGCAAATTGGCCGTGCCTTGCGGGCGATTGCAGAATCTCCTAAAGCCGCATACCTGCTCGGCATCAATGTCGAGGGTCTGTTCTTCCTGACTTCGTTTGCCGCAGCAGCACTGGGCGGCGCTGCTGGTGTGCTGGTCGGCCTGTCATTCAATGCGATCTCCCCTTTCATGGGACAACCCATGCTGCATAAGGGCATAGCTGTGATTATCCTGGGTGGCATGGGCGATATACGCGGTGCCATGATAGGTGGCTTGTTCCTGGGTTTTGCTGAAGTGATGAGTGTCGCTTATATATCCAGCGACTTCCGCGATGCGGTGGCTTTTGGCTTGCTGTTTATTATCTTGCTGGTACGCCCTTCCGGCATGTTCGGCAGAGTACTGGAAAGAAAGGCGTAAGAATATGCTTGAATGGTGGGATGGTTTTTGGGCTATTTATAGCACAGTCATATTTGGCATAGGTATCAATGCCATGCTGGCTCTTTCGATTTACCTGACCTTGTCTTGCGGCTTGCTGTCACTGGCCAATGCGGCATTCATGGGCATCGGTGCCTATACCGCTTCCATGATCAGCATGCAAACGGCATTACCCTTCCCGCTGGCATTGCTGGCAGGGGCGATCATGCCAGCAATTGTTGCGCTGATCATAGGCATACCTACGCTGCGTCTGTCTGGTGTTTACCTGGCCATGGCAACACTGGGCTTTGGTGAAGTGGTGCGTGTCATCGTCCTGAACATGGAAATTACCGGCGGCCCCATGGGCCTGAATGGCATCCCGCAAAAAACCGAATGGTGGCATATCGTGCTCTTGCTGGCAGCAATACTGTTCATCCTTGCCAGGATGCGACGCTCCAAGACAGGCCGTGCCTTTGAAGCGATCAAGGAAGATGAGATCGCCGCCCGGCTCATGGGTGTCAATGTCGGTGGCTACAAGCTGCTGGCCTTTGTCATGGGTGCATCCATCGCAGGCATTGCCGGTGGTTTGAATGCGCACTATACCTTCACGATAGGGCCAGGTAACTATGCATTTGAAAATGCAGTGGATATATTGACGATGGCAGTCTTTGGTGGCACCAGCAATCTGATAGGCCCGTTGATAGGCAGCAGCAGCCTGAGCCTGTTACCAGAATTCATGCACTCCCTCAAAGACTTCCGTCTGGCAGCCAATGGCCTGATCTTGATACTGGTCATCCTGTATTTACCCAAAGGTATCTGGGACCCGGCAAGAATCAGAAACTTTCGCAAAAAGTTAACATCGTCACGCTCCGGAAAGGTTAGCTAAATGCTGGAATTACGTTCTGTCAGTAAAAATTTTGGCGGCCTGCGGGTATTGCAGGATGTCAGCTTCACTATGCCACAAGGCAGTATCTACGGTTTGATTGGCCCCAATGGTGCCGGCAAAACCACCATCGTCAATCTGATTACCGGCCTGTTGCGCCCCAGCAGTGGCGAGTTGCGCTTCAATAACCATGACCTGACTACGGTCGCCAGCCACAAAATCACGCAACTGGGCGTTGCCCGCACATTTCAGAACATCCGTATTTTCAAGGAAATGAGCCTGCTGGAAAACGTTGTGGTAGGCATGCATGATCATCTCGACTATGGCGTAGCGAGCATGCTGTTCAATCTGAGTGCTTACAAAGACGCAGAAAGAAAAGCCAAAGAACGCGCGCATGAATTACTGTCATGGGTGAGACTGGACCATAAAGCACATATGCTGGCAGACAACCTGTCGTATGGTGAACAACGCAAACTGGAATTTGCCCGCGCCCTTGCCACCCAGCCAAAATTGCTGTTACTGGATGAACCGGTAGCTGGCATGAATCCGGCAGAAAAAACTGAACTGATGGCAGAAATCGTCAATATACGTAACCGCGGTTTTTCGATTTTCATGATAGAACACGACATGCGCTTTGTGATGGAGTTATGTGACCGCATAGCCGTACTCAATTTTGGCAAGATCATTGCAGAAGGCACACCCGAAGAAGTGCGCAACAACCCGGATGTCATTGAAGCTTACCTCGGCAAGGAGGACGCAGAATGACTCAAATCTTGCGCGTCCAGGACCTGCATGTCATGTATGGTCATATCGCAGCCGTCAAGGGTATCAGCCTGGCCATCAATACTGGGGAAATCACTGCCCTTGTTGGCGCCAACGGTGCGGGGAAAAGCACAACCCTGCTGGCGATTTCTGGCTTGCTGAAATCAGCATCTGGCAAAATTTTTCTGGAAGATGAAGAAATCAGCCAGACATCGCCCCACCATATCGTGCAAAAAGGTGTGGTACAGGTCGCAGAAGGTCGCGCCATACTGACCACGCTCACCGTCAGGGAAAATCTGGAGCTCGGTGCCTATACCCGCAAGGACAAGACACAGATAGGACAGGACATGGAATGGGTATACACCCTCTTCCCTGTATTAAAAAACCGTGCAACTGGCCTGGCGGGTAATTTGTCAGGTGGTGAACAGCAAATGCTGGCCATAGGCCGTGCTTTGATGGCAAAGCCCAAAGTGCTGCTGCTGGATGAACCTTCCATGGGGCTTGCCCCACTGGTAGTGCAAGAGATTTTCCGCATCCTCAAAGAAATCAATGCAACCGGCCTCAGTATCCTGCTGGTAGAACAAAACGTCAGGCAGGCGTTGAAAATCGCCAAGCATGGCTACGTGCTGGAAAATGGCAATATCGTTCTCAGCGACACAGGGGCCAACCTGCTCAGCAATCCCAAGGTCATAGAAGCTTACCTGGGCGCATAAGAAAAAAGACCATCGTACTGATGGTCTTTTTCTATACTGTTCATTACTAGCGCAACAATCTCAGTACCGATTAGCTACCGGCAATCGTCATGCTTTCTATGAGGATGGAACCCGTTTCTTTGGTACCGCGTACGAGGCTGTCATTACCAATAGCCACAATTTGCTGGAACATTTCACGCATATTGCCAGCAATGGTGATTTCTTCCACAGCATACTGAATGACGCCATTCTCTACCCAGTAGCCAGATGCACCGCGTGAATAATCACCTGTCACATAATTGACGCCCTGCCCCATCAACTCAGTCACCAGCAAGCCAGTGCCCATTTTTTTAAGCATGCCCACAAAATTGTCTGCGCGCTTGGTCGAACTGGATGTCAATGACAGATTGTGCGAACCACCGGCATTACCTGTCGTCTTCATGCCCAGTTTGCGGGCAGAATAAGTGGAGAGGAAATAGCCTTGCAAAACGCCGTCAGTGACGACATTGCGCTTTTGGGTCTTTACACCCTCATCATCAAATGGTGAAGAACCGACAGCGCCGATGACATGGGGGTCTTCTACCACCTGTATATGGGATGGGAAAATCTGCGTGCCCAACGAATCAAGCAAGAAAGTCGATTTACGGTACAAGGCACCACCAGAGGTAGCCTGCACCAGCGCACCCAGCAAACCGGCAGCTAGCGGTGCTTCAAACAAGACTGGGCATTTACGTGTGTCCAGCTGGCGCGCATTCAACTTGGCCAAGGCACGCTCGGCGGCGTAACGGCCTATCGCCTCTGGATTTGCCAGTTTTTTGGCACTACGCTGGGAAGAATACCAGTCATCCCTTTGCATTTTCGATCCGCGGCCCGCAATCGGTGCAACAGAAATGGTATGGCGGGAAATTGGGTAACCACCGATGAAACCACGCGAATTGGCAGCCACGAAATGCGATTGCTGGGCATGCACACTGGCACCCTCGCTATTGGTAATGCGCTTATCTACCGCAAAAGCAGCCGCCTCAGTGCGTTTTGCCAGCTCTATGGCTTCTTCAGCAGTGACCAGCCATGGATAGCACAGCTTAAGATCACGTGGTGCCATTTCCAGCAAATCTGCCTCTGGCAAGCCGGCGCAGTCATCTTCTGCTGTAAAACGGGCAATATTGTAGGCCGCATCGACGGAATCACGCAGGGCTTGCTCGGAAAAATCTGAAGTACTGGCATTGCCACGGCGTTGACCGATATACACCGTAATGCCTATGCCCTTGTCACGGTTTTGCTCTATGGTCTCAACTTTGCCCTTGCGCACGCTGATCGACAGGCCGCCACCTTCACTGATCTCCACTGCAGCATCCGATGCCCCTTTTTCACGGGCGAAACGCAACATATCCTGCGCGATTTGCTTTAACTGGTCTTGGGTATGGGTAAAAACTGGTTTGCTCATGGATGGGATTCTATGTTTGTCAATGCTAAATGACCAAATGGCCAAAGGGAAATATCCTAATTATTTACCTTGATTCACACCACATATGGGTCACTTATGGGTCAATCGCAGCTTGATTTTAGGTAATTCCAAGCTAAAAAGGGTATCATAGCAGCCGTTTCATTAAGTTAATAGTAAAGGCGCAGAATTATGCCAAATCCAAATCGCGGCTCATGTGGCTATCAGTCCAGTGAGTTCGAACCAGAATACGACCGTCCATCAAAATCCCAGTTGAAGCGCGAAATGACCGCCCTGCAAAAAATGGGACAAGAATTGGTCGAACAGGCGCGCGAACGCGTCAAACGCGTACCCATGCCAGAAGACGTGCGCGAAGCCATCCTGATTTGCCAGCAAATCAAGGATCATGAAGGCCGCCGCCGTCAGATGCAGTATGTAGGCAAAAAAATGCGTACCCTGGATGAGGAAGAAATTGCCCTGATCCAGAAAACCATCGACAGCTGGAAAGGTGCATCCAAGGCCGAGACTGCCGCCATGCACGCGCTGGAGCGTCGCCGCGATAAATTGCTGGCAGACGATAATGCGCTGACAGAGTTGATGGCAGAACACCCTCACCTCGACGTACAGCAATTGCGCACGATGATACGCAATGCCCGTAAAGAGCAGGCTGAAAACAAGCCACCGAAAGCTTACCGTGAAATCTTCCAGATTTTGAAAGATTTGCAAAAATCCAAAGCTGCAGCCAATGCGGACGAAGCGGATGATGCAAACCTCGATGAAGAAGACGATGAGTTTGATGACAAGTGAGTCTGGACAAATGACCGTAGCGGATGGCGAAAAACTCAAAATAGGCCTGGTATCAATCTCAGACCGCGCCTCTGCCGGCATTTATCAGGACCAGGGCTTGCCCGCATTGCAGGAATGGTTTGGCAAGGCACTGAGCAGCCCATGGGAGATGGTGACACGCCTGATCCCGGATGAACGCGCGGCCATCGAACAGGCCTTGATTGCTCTGGTAGATGAAGAGCAATGTCATCTCGTCATTACCACGGGTGGTACTGGCCCCTCCAGGCGCGATGTGACACCAGAAGCGACACTCGTAGTCGCCACCAAGGAAATGCCAGGTTTTGGTGAGCAAATGCGCCAGATCAGTCTGCAATTTGTGCCGACCGCCATCCTGTCACGGCAGGTAGCCGTAATACGCGAAACACCTGACCACGCAGCCTTGATACTGAACCTGCCAGGCCAGCCCAAATCCATCAAGGAAACCCTGGAAGGCTTGAAGGATGCTGAAGGCAAGCAAGTCGTTGCCGGTATTTTTGCGGCAGTACCCTATTGCATAGACTTGATAGGCGGCCCGTACATAGAGACAGATGACAGTATCTGCAAGGCTTTCCGCCCTAAAAACGCGATACACGCCAAGACTCCATCTGCCTCTGCCTGAACAGCAAACATCGACAACGATGGCAACCATACTGACGCATCCTGTTGTGCCGCTGACTTTGGGCCTAATCTTGGGGCAAAAACGCCTGCCCTGGCCTCTTGTGCTAACGGGTATGCTTGCCGCGATCTTGCCTGACCTTGATGTCATTGCCTTCAAACTTGGCATTGCTTACGATTCAGCCTTTGGTCACCGCGGCTTTAGCCACTCCATTGTATTTGCCATGCTGGTCGCCAGCCTGACCAGTATATTTCATACACGCTTGCGTAGTTCTATTCTGGTTTGCTGGCTGTTCATTGCCTTCGCCACCATTTCACATGGCCTGCTGGATGCATTGACTACAGGTGGACAAGGTGTGGAATTTTTCTGGCCGCTGACTGAACAACGTTATTTCTTCCCCGTGCAATTCATTGAGGTATCACCGATAGGCGTAAATCGCTTTCTGACAGCGCGTGGCTGGCGTGTAATACAATCTGAACTACTGACCGTCTGGCTACCCTGCGGCCTGCTTTTACTGTCGGTCAAACTGGCGGCTTATTTTTCATCTTCCCGAAAATCATCATGACACAAGATATTTTAGAAACCGTAGAACTGGAAAGCGCACCCAACCCGACTGTTGCCATCATCTGGATGCATGGTCTGGGTGCGGATGCGAATGATTTTGTCCCCATCGTCAGGGAACTGGATTTACGTGGCAACCCTGGCATACGCTTCGTCTTCCCGAATGCGCCGACCATGCCAGTCACTATCAATGGCGGCTATGTCATGCGTTCCTGGTACGATATTTTGGGCACAGACATCGCCAAGCGTGAAGATGAAGCTGGCTTGCGTCTGTCACAAAAACGCATAGAGCAACTGATCGCCCGCGAAAATGCGCGCGGCATACCGTCTGAGCGCATCATCCTGGCAGGCTTCTCACAAGGTTGCGCCATGACTTTGCAAACTGGCCTGCGTTATCACGAAAAACTGGCTGGCTTGCTATGCCTGTCTGGCTATGTGCCCTTGCGTGATGTGATTACAGAAGAGCGCCATGCGGCGAACCAAAATACCCCCATCTTCCAGGCTCATGGCCGTGGCGATAACGTCATCCAGATACAGCGTGCCGAGCAGTCGCGCGATCTGCTGAAAGAACTGGGCTATCAGGTGGAATGGCATGAATATATGATGCCGCATTCCGTCTGCCCTGAAGAAGTGGATGACATCAGCCTGTGGCTGAAAAAAGTCTTGCAGGCTTAATGCATCACATAGCTCCAGGCATCGCAAAAACCCTGGCCAGCCAGGGTTTTGCCATCTTGCCGGCCTTTCTGGATGAGTCTGAATTGCAGCGATTGCGGCAAGCATGCCAGCCCATTTCTGATCAATATGGTGTGCGTCAGGTACTGCAAAATTATCCGTCCATAGATCGCGCATTAAACTGGGACAAGCTGCATGTGCTGTTAGACGCTGCAGATATCGCAGCTGCCCAGGCAGTGCGCAGCATCTTTTTCAATAAAAATGCTGATCATAATTGGCTAGTGTCCTGGCATCAGGATATGACGATTTGTGTTAACCAAAAAACTGAACTGGCTGGCTACAGCAAATGGACTTACAAGAAAGATGTGCATTACGTTGAACCTCCAGCGGCAGTGCTGGAAGCAATGCTGACATGCCGCATTGCCCTCGATGATGCTGGTACTGAGAACGCTGCACTGAAAGTCATCGCTGGCAGCCATCAATCTGGCAAACTCAGTGAGAGCCAGATTCTGGAAATTAGCCAGACTGCCATGCACGAGATCTGCGCCATGCGCGCGGGCGATATGTTATTGATGAAGCCCTTGTTACTCCATGCATCCGACAAGGCAAGATTCGCTACTCAACGTCGGGTATTGCATCTGGAGTTCAGTGCCAGCAGACTTCCACCACCACTACACTGGGCAGAAGCTGCTTGTCAGTCCGCACATGTATCTCAGTCAGCTGATTGAATTTGTGAGGCTGATTTTCCCGTCTTAAACGGTAAAAAATTACGCAGCCGTGAAACTGCTACTGGCTTAAATGCCATGGCTGGTTTTTCTATCTTGTGCCATGAAATTACCGCCAGCAAGATAGTCACAAAACCTGAAGCCATCACCATGCCCCACACTGCGATACTGGGAAACAAGGCGGCAACTGTCTGCTGCACGGGAAAGGCATAAATATACACGCCGTATGAATAATCCCCCACGCTGTTATAACGTCGCAGCCATCCTGCAGGCAGGTAAGCAATGCAGATTACCAAGTAGGCAATGGACAGGTGATACAAACTAAAGAATACCGGCTTGTTGATGAAGGCTGCTGCCAGCACCAATAACAGCAAGGGATAAAAGACGCGCCGGGTCAGCAGCAGTTTTTCTTTCAGCATGAACAGGCTGGCACCAGAGAAAAACATGAATAACAAACGGGTGAACTGGCTATCATCTTGCAAATAAAAATGGCGCGCAAAGACCAGTACGGCAGCCAGTAAAGTAATGGCAATGATCAGATACTTCAATATCTGCGGGCGCTTTTTCTTCAGCAGCACCAGCCCACACCAGAACACCAGCAACAACAGATACATCTTGATTTCATAAGGCATGGTCCAGAGCGAACCATTGACTGCACTTGGATAGGGATTCTGTGCAAAGACACCAGGCAAGACATAACTCACCCCAGACAAGAGACTTGCGCACTTGAACAGGTATTGCCATGTCGCATCAGCAGATAGATACACAGTCAGTGGCAAGCTGGTGAAGTAAGGCCCAAGTACAAATACCGTCAGTAGCAACATGCATATCAGCGCTGGAAAAATGCGCAATGCCCGTGCACACCCATAGTCAATCACACTTTGCTTGTTTATCAGACTGCCTGTCACCAGCATGCCACTAACGATGAAAAATACATCTACCGCGATAGAGCCTGGCGTCATGCCCGCCAGTGCTCCCCAGGGTTCTGGCTGTGCCAGCAAGGCAAAACTATGCCCTGCCAGCACGGCCAGTGCGGCAACTATGCGCAACAAGTTCAGGTTATTGTCGCGGCTGACTATGCATTCAGACAAACGCATTCAGGCAAACTCTTTAAGAACTTCCAGGTCAATTTGTACCGAGGCATCTCCGGCTGACATCCAGATTTGACCATCCTGTATCGTGCATTGCAATTGCATATTGCGTTGCGCGAGTTTTTCCAGTGCCTGGCTTTGCGCTGAAGGCACATTCATGACGCGCAAGTTTTTGGCGCGGTCAAGACGGCTATTCATTGCCTTCCACCAGATGTCACTGGCGCTGGCAAAACTATAGACGATGACTTGCTCTGAACGGCCGCAAGCCTTTAACAAACGTCGGTCATCTGGCTGGCCGACTTCTATCCATAGCTGTATGGCGTCGGTGTAATCCTTGAGCCAGATATCGGGTTCTTCTGTGTCGGATATGCCTTTACCAAATTCCAGACGCTCGGCCGCATGAATAGCAAAAGCCAGTACGCGTATCATCATGCGTTCATCGGTTTCAGATGGATGACGGGCAATCGTCAGGCTATGGTCGGCGTAATAGCCACGGTCCATGTCCGAGATATTCAGGTCGGCTTTATAAATGATGGATTTGAGTGCCATTATTTGAACACCACCGTTTTATGACCATTCAACAAAATGCGATGTTCAACAAAGCATTTGACGGCACGCGCCAGCACCACGCATTCCACATCGCGGCCTATGGCTGTCAGAGTTTCAGGCTCCATGGAATGATCGACACGCTCCACATCCTGCTCAATAATAGGGCCTTCATCCAGATCACCAGTCACAAAGTGAGCCGTCGCACCTATCAGTTTAACGCCACGTTCATGCGCCTGATAATAAGGCTTGGCTCCCTTGAAGCTGGGCAGGAAAGAATGATGGATATTGATCGCCTTGCCTTTCAAGGCATCGCACAATTTCGGCGACAATATCTGCATGTAGCGCGCCAGTACCACCAGTTCAATATCATTGCTGGCAACGATATCCAATATCTTTTGTTCCTGCGCCTGCTTGGCTTCTACCGGCGCTCCAGCTGCCAAAGGCAGATGGTGAAAAGGAATGTTATAACTAGCTGCCAACTGATAAAAGTCGGTGTGATTCGAGACGATGGCCTTGATTTCTACAGGCAGTAGACCGCTCTTGTAGCGGAACAGCAAATCATTCAGGCAATGGCCTATCTTGGATACCATCAGCATCACGCGTGGCTTGTGATGGGCATCATGCAATTGCCAGTTCATTTGCATATTCGTGCCCAAGGCTGCAAATTCTTCACGCAAGGCACTGTCGCTGACACTGGAATCTTCCACCGCAAAATGCACGCGCATAAAGAAAGTCGCTGATTGCGCATCGCCAAACTGGGCAGAATCGATAATATTACAGCCATGGTTGGCTAAAAATCCCGATACGCTATGCACAATGCCGCGTTGATCGGGACAGGATAAGGTCAGGATATATTCTGGTCGTATGCTCATGATGTCGGTGTAAAGGCCAGGATTTGCTGCTCCCCATGGCCATGAACAAATTAAATTCGTTAAATTGATTGCAAAGCTTAAAGATTAACCGTCTATTGTCGCATGATCAGTCGCATAATTCATAGAATCCATCTTCAATTAAATAATCACAACAAAAAGCACGATCGTTCTAATTAGTGTATAGTCGTTCTTCTGGCAGCCCCAGCCCAAAAATTTGGTTCAGACAGCAGCAACCTAAGTACAACATTCTGGAGACAACATGAGCACACTCAGCAATCAGCAATACCGCCTTGCCGCCCGCCCTGTCGGCAATCCCAAGCATAGCGACTGGAACTTCACGACAGAAGAAGTACGCGATATCACAGATGGTGAAATCGTCGTACAAACCATCTATATCTCGCTGGACCCTGCCATGCGCGGCTGGATGAATGAAGGAAAATCCTATATCCGCCCGGTTGCCATCAATGAAGTCATGCGCGCTGGCGGCATAGGCAAGGTGATTGCTTCCAATTCCCCCAAATTTGCGGTGGGTGATTATGTTTCTGGCGGCACGGGTGTGCAGCAATACTGGGTAGGTGCAGCCGATGATAAAACAGCGGGCTTTTACAAGGTCAGCCCAAAGCTCGCCCCACTTCCGAAATTCATGAATGCGCTGGGCATGCCTGGCATGACAGCTTATTTTGGTTTGCTCGATGTTGGCCAGCCCAAAGCAGGTGAAACAGTCGTGGTGTCTGGCGCAGCCGGTGCCGTTGGCCAGACTGTAGGCCAGGTTGCCAAACAAAAAGGTTGCCGCGTTGTTGGTATTGCCGGTGGCAAGGACAAATGCGATTTTGTCGTCAATGAACTGGGCTTTGATGCCTGCATCGATTACAAGTCAGGCTCAGTCAAAGATGGCCTGAAAGAACACTGCCCGAATGGCGTAGATATTTATTTTGACAACGTTGGTGGAGATATTCTTGATGCCGTGCTGACCCGCATCAATCTGAAGGCACGCATCATCATTTGCGGCGCGATCTCCCAGTACAACAACACGACACCAGTCAAAGGTCCGGCCAATTACCTGTCGCTGCTGGTAAACCGCGCCCGCATGGAAGGCATAGTCGTATTTGATTACGCTGCCCGCTATGGCGAAGCTGTCGCTGAAATGGGCAAATGGATGGCCGAAGGTAAATTCCAGACGCGGGAAGACATCGTCAAGGGCCTGGAAACTTTCCCTGATACGCTGATGATGCTGTTTGAAGGCAAAAACTTTGGCAAACTGATTTTGCAGGTCGGCGAAGAATAAGCATCAGGCTTGACCAGACGAACAATAAAAAAGCAGTCATCGCGACTGCTTTTTTTCATGGTGCTATCGATTATTTTAACCAGGGCTTTACCCAGGATAAACCTTCTGAAGTTCCCGCACGTGGCCGGTACTCACAGCCTATCCAGCCTTGATAGCCAAGCTCATCAATCAAATCAAACAGATAAGGGTAATTCACTTCACCGATATCCGGTTCATGCCGGTCTGGTACACCAGCTATCTGTATATGACCTATGCCTGCATGTTTGCGTGACATGTCACGGCGCAGCTTGGTGGCGACATCGCCTTCGACGATCTGGCAATGGTAGATATCAAATTGCACGCGGATATTCTCTACGCCTATCTCCTGGCAAATCTCTTGTGCCTCATCTTGCCGGTTCAGGAAAAACCCTGGTATGTCGCGGGTATTGATGGGTTCAATAAGGATAGTGATACCTTCCCGCGAGGCCAACAAGGCAGCATAAGCAAGATTGCGCAAATAGACAGCGCGATGCCTTTCTCTGTCCTGTTCAGGCTGTATTAAACCAGCCATAACATGCAAATGCCGGTTACCCAGCACACGCGCATAATCCAGCGCAGTATCAAAGGCTTGCTTGAACTCTTCTTCCCGGCCAGGCAGGGATGCTATTCCACGCTCACCCAGCGCCCAGTTGCCTGGCGACGTATTGAACAAGACTTGCTCCAGCCCGTTAGCAGCAAGCAGATCTTTCAGTTCAGTAGCAGCATAATCGTAAGGGAACAGGTATTCGACGCCCTTGAAACCATCTTTTGCCGCAGCGGTGAAACGTTCATTAAAAGGCAACTCTGTATACATCATGCTGAGGTTGGCAGCAAAACGTGGCATGACTGACTCCTTATCTTTTAGCGTAATGTTGCGCCATGAAGGCGCATACCATCAACTGTAGCTGATGAAACAGCATCAGTGGTAATAAGACCATACCAAGGGCATGGCTGGCAAATAAAACTTTGGCAATCGGCACGCCACTGGCCAGACTTTTCTTGGAGCCGCAAAACACAATAGTGATTTCATCTTCCTTATTGAACCCCAGGCGGCGGCTGATGACGGTAGTCAAAGTCATGATAATCGCCAGCATCAATGCGCTGATACCCAGCAGGCTCGCCAGCATCAACGGCGGTAATTGCTGCCACAAACCTTGTACAACCGCTTCACTGAAGGCCACATATACCACCAGCAAAATCGAGCTTTGATCCACCATGGTCAGCGTACTCGCATATTTTTCCATCCAGGACTGCAACCAGGGTCGCGCCAGCTGTCCGGCTACGAAGGGCAATAAGAGCTGGCAAACTATCTTCAGCATCGCGTCGAGTGAAGAATGGCTTTCACCATGGGCGACCACAACCAGGCTGACCAGCAAGGGCGTCAGGAATATGCCCAGCATATTACTCAGCGACGCGCTGCAAATGGCAGCAGGGACATTGCCACGCGCAACAGAGGTAAACGCAATCGAAGACTGCACAGTCGAGGGCAATACACAGAGAAACAGTATGCCTATATATAACTCTGGTGTAATCAGGGTGAGCAGCAAAGGCTTCAATGCCAGCCCTATCAAGGGGAAAATTGCGAAAGTACATGCCATCACCAGCAAATGCAGCCGCCAATGAGTCAGGCCGGCTATCACGGCCTGGCGCGACAATTTGGCACCATGCATGAAAAACAGCAAGGCAATCATGCCAACAGACAAATGATCAAAGCCTGACGCGACTACGCCACGTGCAGGAAACAGACTGGCCAGAGTGACCACGCCCAATAGCAGCAAGGTCATGTTATCGGGTAAAAAACGCGGGCGTTTCATGTGCAGGAAGCAAGAAATATAGATAATTGATTGTACTTGAATAATGCGCCCAACCTGGCAGCGATCTGGCAGCATATAGATGCTGCCAGGCAAAGCGTAGTTTGAGTCCAACAACTACCTGCACGGTATTTGCATATCTATTAGATTGCAGTTGATGTCGATGGAACCACGGCCGGTAAATAGATATCGCAAAACTCTGCCGGCATGCGGCGCGCGCGGCCGCTGCTGAGTTCTATACAGACCAGATCCCAGCGGCCCCTGAGCACGGTGGCACCATCACTATCGCGTATCAATTGAAAACGCCTGTCCATGGTGAGTTTACCGTCGCTGGCAAACAGCCATGTCGCCAGTGTCAGCGATTCACCCAGCAAGGTTGGCAAGACATAATCATATTCGCCACGCCTGATTGCCATCGCGCGATCCAGGCGATGATAGTCTGCCAGATTCAAACCCAACGCTTCAGAATGCCCCCATGCGACTTCTTCACACCAGCGTACATACACTGCATTATTGGTGTGATTCAAACCATCGATATCACTTTCTTGCGGTTTCACTGCCCGCGTGAACGGTTGCGGATAATCCCAAACCATGGAAGCACCAGAAGTCCCTAAATCAACTGAAACACTCATATATATATATATATACGCAAAAATTTAATCGCTAAAACACCGGAGTTACAAGCCACTTAACAACCACTCACAAGCCCAGTTCTTGCCAGATCTGATCTACTTTGGCTTTTACTTCTGGCGTCATCTCTATCGTCGTGCCCCACTCACGGCTGGTCTCGCCCGGCCATTTATTGGTCGCATCTATACCCATCTTGCTACCGAGGCCGCTGACGGGTGAAGCAAAGTCCAGGTAATCAATCGGCGTATTATCGACCAGCGTGGTATCACGCAAGGGATCAACACGGGTAGTGATCGCCCAGATCACTTCTTTCCAGTCGCGGATATTGACATCTTCGTCAACAACGATGATGAACTTGGTATACATGAACTGGCGCAAAAAACTCCAGACGCCAAACATGACGCGTTTGGCATGACCGGCATAAGCCTTTTTCATTTGCACCACGGCCATGCGGTAACTACAACCTTCTGGCGGCAAATAAAAGTCCGTGATTTCACTGAACTGCTTTTGCAATAGAGGTATGAAAACTTCGTTCAGCGCCACCCCAAGTACCGCAGGTTCATCTGGCGGCTTACCTGTATACGTAGAGTGATAAATAGGATCACGGCGCATGGTGATGCGGTCTATGGTGAAGACGGGGAACCAGTCTTTCTCATTGTAATAACCGGTGTGGTCACCATACGGCCCTTCGAGCGCATGCTCATAGCCGCTGGGGTGATTTTCGTCAGGATAGATATGCCCTTCCAGCACGATTTCTGCTGACGCGGGCACGCGCAATTCACTGCCTATGGCCTTCACCAGTTCAGTACGGCTGCCACGCAAAAGCCCGGCGAACTGGTATTCAGACAAACTGTCTGGCACGGGTGTCACTGCACCTAATATAGTGGCCGGGTCGGCACCCAAAGCAACGGCGATGGGGTAAGGCTTGCCCTTATTGACGATGCCATGCTCACGAAAATCCAGCGCACCGCCGCGATGTGCCAGCCAGCGCATGATGACTTTATTGCGGCCCAACACCTGCTGTCTATATATACCCAGATTCTGGCGTTTTTTATTGGGGCCTTTGGTAATCACCAAACCCCAAGTGATCAATGGTGCAACGTCGCCAGGCCAGCAATGCTGTATAGGCAGACGGGCGAGATCAACGTCATTGCCTTCCCAGACTATCTCCTGACATTTGGCACCACGCAGTTCTTTTGGTGACATATCCCATACCGCTTTTACCAATGCTCCCATACCCAGAATTTCTTTAAAACCCTTGGGTGGTTCTGGTTCTTTGAGCGCTGATAAAACATGGCCGATCTGGCGCAATTCGCTCAGGTTTTCTGCGCCCATGCCGAGTGCTACACGGCGTGTCGTGCCAAATAAATTACCCAGCACTGGTATGGTATGACCAACAGGTTTGGTGAATAAAAGAGCCGGACCTTCGGCACGTAAAGTGCGGTCGCAAATCTCGGTCATTTCCAAATGTGGTGAAACAGGCAAGTCCACCTGTTTTAGTTCACCTTTTTCTTGCAGTTGAGAAATAAAATCTCTTAAATCAGAATATTTCATCATTTTTCGCTTTTTCGTATCTCTGCACTAGTCGCACTAGCAACTTCTGCCAAGTGCTTGATTTTATTGAACTTTGCTGCATTGCAGCACAATTCATTATACATAAAAGTAATCAACTTCTCGTTTGATAGTGTTGACTTGATATAAAACCGCCCCTACAATTCGCCCAACTTGATGAAGAGGTTAATGACTTCCGCCACTTTCGACACAAAGAGAGTTTCGCCACACGGTAACATCATTCACGGGGATCGGGCCCCAACATAACATTGTAAGGATTGTTTTCAAAAGGCGTCTGCCTTATCCCGAAAAAAGTTGTTTGTCACTGGACACACCATGAACAGGTTCGACGGACCTGATTTGACAAACGGCTCCGGCGTCTCGCGATCACACTTGTGATGGGGGACGATGTTTCTGATTCGCGGAAGTATGCACAGTGTTTAACTTTTTAATAAGTTGAATGACGCATCGCGAAGATTCAGGAGGTAACATGATTCAACGTTTTATTTTGGCTGTACAACAAAGTAGTTTTTCTTCAACTGATAAGCGTAAAGCGCTTTTCATGGTAGCGCGTGATACAACCAGTGGTTTTTTCACCACCGTGCGCAACCTGCTGACACTCACTGGCATTATTGCCATGGTCGTTTTGGTCATGATGTATGTCAAACCAGAACTGACAGACAAATTCAAGGGATTATCACCCTATGCTGAAGTTGGCGAAGAGCCTGCAGAAGCCGTAGCTGCCGTTCCAGCACCAAATCTTGCGCATCTGATGCAAGCGCCAGGCCAGGCGAATTCTGATGCGGGCTTGCAAAAAGTAAACGCATCTGAAGAAGAAGCAAAAATGCTCGGCAATCAACGTCAGCAACAATGGGTAACCAACTGGCTGGCCAAGCGCTACCGCGTTGCCAATGATGCGACCAATATGCTGGTATCTGCCGCTTATCTGACCGCCAAAGAAATCAAGATAGACCCTCTGCTGATACTGTCAGTCATGGCGATAGAATCCGGCCTGAACCCATTTGCTGAAAGCCCGGTAGGTGCACAAGGCTTGATGCAAGTCATGTCCAAGGTACATCATGACAAGTTCCAGGATCTTGGTGGTGTTAAAGCTGCCCTGAACCCGGTTGCCAATATCCGTGTTGGTGCATTGATACTGAAAGACTACGTCACCCGTGGTGGTTCTGTTGAAGCTGGCCTGAAGATGTATGTAGGCGCAGCCGATTCCGACAATGATTCTGGCTATGGTGCACGTGTATTGAATGAATACAAGCGTCTGAAAGATGTCTCGGCAGGTAAAAATGTGCCGACTTTCTTTAGCACCCCTGCCCCAGCTCCAGCACCTGTGCAAGCACGTCCGATTGAGGCCGCTCCTGTACACAAGCCTGAGGCAACAGAAGCCAAGGCAACGATAGAAGCCAAAAAAGACCAGGTTGCAGCACTGTAAGCCTGACCTTTGATAAAAAAGCCGTCTGATTTTATGATCAGACGGCTTTTTTACTTGTTGGCCTTAGCAAGTGATCTTGGCGACCTTCCTTAATTATCTGCCAGCCAAAAACTTCTTTAGCCTGGCAACAGCTTCCTGCAGATTCCCCAATGAATTGGCATACGACAGACGCACATACGATGTTGCCGTCGCTGGACCAAAATCCAGGCCGGGCACGATCACCACACCGGCTTCATTCAATACCTGTTTAGCAAAGGCATCTGCATCGTCGGTAAATTTAGAGCAATCGGCATACACATAAAACGCACCATCTGGCATGACTGGAATGCCAAAACCCAGTTCACGCAATGCAGGTACGATATAGTCGCGGCGGCGCTTGAATTCTGCCTTGCGCTCTTCATAAATGGCGATAGTCGCTGGCGCAAAGCAAGCCAGCGCCGCATACTGGGCTATCGAAGACGGGCAGATGAACAGGTTTTGCGCCAATTTTTCAAATGCAGGCACGATGCGCTCAGGCACCACCAGCCAACCAAGGCGCCAGCCTGTCATATTGAAATATTTGCTGAAGCTATTGATGACAACCACATCTTCATCCAGCGACAGGGCAGAAAATGGTGCGCCATCATAAGTCAGGCCCTGATAAATCTCATCGACGATGCTAAAACCACCCAGCTCTTTTACTGCAGCGACGATCTTTCCCAACTCTTCATGTTCTATCGAAGTACCGGTAGGATTCGATGGCGATGCCAGCAAAACGCCACTACTGCGTTCATCCCATTGCTGTCTGACGATTTCTTCAGTCAATTGAAAACGGTGATCTGGCCCGCTGGCGATAAGTTTTGCCCTGCCCTCGAATGCTGCTACAAAATGGCGGTTGCAGGGATAGCAAGGATCAGGCATCAGCACCTCCCTGCCCGGTTCCACCAAAGCTGCACATGCCAGCAGCAAGGCAGCCGATGCACCGGCAGTCACAATAATGCGGGAAGCGGGCACATCAAGATCAAACACGTCACGGTAATGCAGCGATATCGCCGTGCGCAAGGCTGGCAAACCCAGGGCTGAGGTATATTGCAAACGCCCGGCTGCCATGGCTTTGGTGGCAGCATCAATCACTGCTTGCGGCGCAGTAAAGTCTGGCTCGCCTATACCCATATGTATCAGATGACGGCCCTGTTTTTCCAGTTCTGCCGCCATCTTCATGAGTTCCATCACATGGAAAGGGGCGATATTGTCCAGTCTTGTTGCGAGATTTTGATGCATGGCACGTCCTAAAAACTCAGGCTGAAAAAAACCGCCTTATTTATCTTTCAAAATAAGGCGGTAGATACTTTTACAAATATGCTCAGTAACTTGGTCACTAACTTGGTCAGTAACTTACTTACCCGCTGCAACCTCAGTCGCGCGTAGCTTTGCTGCCAGTTTGTCGAGTACACCATTGACATACTTGTGACCATCCAGACCACCAAAGGACTTGGTCAACTCTACCGCTTCATTGATGACGACGCGGTAAGGGATTTCTATGTGATTCTTCAATTCATAGGCACCAATCAGCAGTGCTGCGTGCTCGATAGGCGACAATTCAGCAATAGTGCGATCAATCAAGGGAGCAATTTGTTCACGCAACTCTATGGATTGTTTGATAGCACCGTGTAACAGGGAGTCAAAATGTTCTCTGTCAGCCTTTTCAAAACCGTGGGCTTCACGGATATGGGCTTCAATCGCGCCGGAATCTTCATTGTTCAGCAACCATTGGTACATGCCCTGCAAGGCAAATTCGCGCGCACGGTGGCGTGGCGAACGGTTCTTGCTGGGATTGGCGTGTAGTGTTTTATTATTCATATCTTCTCTTACGTATCTTGCTTAACTTACTTATCTTACCTAATTTAAAGCTGGATGCTCGCAGTTCAGGCTTGAACTTAAATCTAAACTCAAGCCTGAGCGAAACGATCAGGCATCATAGTGCACGTCTTCTGTGGCTTCTGCCAATTCTTCAAGGGCCAAGGTCAGGTTGGCCATTTCTACTGCAACGCGGGCAGCATCACGGCCTTTTTCCTGCATGCGTACTTCAGCTTGTTCATCATTTTCCGTGGTCAGGATGGCATTGGCGATAGGGATGCCAGCATCCAGGCCAACGCGGGTGATACCTGCGCCGGATTCATTCGATACCAGCTCAAAATGGTAGGTTTCACCACGGATAACTGCACCCAGGGCGATCAGGGCATCGAATTGATTGGTTTCTGCCAGTTTTTGCAATGCCAGCGGCACTTCCAGTGCGCCTGGCACAGTTACGTGCAGTATGTCTTCATTGAGTACACCCAGCAATGACAATTCTGCCAGGCAGGCATCCAGCAAGCCCTTGCCTATATTGTCGTTAAAGCGTGCCTGTACGATACCTACACGTACGCCTGCACCATCCAGATTTGCTTCGTAATGTCCAACTGTCATAATATTCTTTCTTGCGCTTTTCGCGCCTGATGTGATGTGAGTGATGAAAGTGCACTAAAAAGACCGCTGGCGACACTGCTGCGGCCCGGCACACTCATCCTTATTTGTCTGCGCACGGCTTATCGAGATACCCAACAACTTCGAGATTAAATCCTGTCATGGACGGCATCTTACGTGGATTGGCCAGCAATTTCATCTTGCCCACGCCCACATCCTTCAAAATCTGCGCACCTATACCGTAATTGCGCAAGTCCATGCGTGCGGCACGGCCTGCTGGCTTGGTTTCTGGCGTATCAAGTGCTTTGAACTGGTCAAACATCTGCTCGGCAGTTTCTTCGCAATTGAGCAGGACGATAACGCCAGAATCTGCTTTCTTGATGGCCGCCATGGCCGCAGCGACATTCCACGAATGCGTGGTAGCCTGGCTTTCCAGCAAATCGATGATGGATACTGGCTGATGCACACGCACCAGTGCTTCTTTTTCGCGGGTGATATCGCCATGTACCAGTGCCAGATGGGCAGAGCCACTGGGCTTGTCGCGATATACCAGGGCCTTGAAGCTGCCATGCACGGTATGCATTTCACGCTCAGCCACACGATCTACTATGCTCTCGGTCTGGCTGCGATAATGAATCAGGTCAGCAATCGTCCCTATCTTCATATCGTGTTCTTTGGCGAATTCGAACAAATCAGGCAGACGGGCCATGGTGCCGTCATCTTTCATGATTTCGCAAATCACCGATGCCGGTGTCAGGCCAGCCAGCTCAGCCAGGTCGCAACCGGCCTCAGTATGGCCAGCACGCATGAGGACACCGCCTCTTTGCGCCTTCAGCGGGAAAATATGGCCGGGCTGGACGATGTCAGCCGCAGTAGATTTCTTGTCAACAGCAACCTGTACCGTGCGGGCACGGTCAGCAGCAGAGATACCAGTGGTCACGCCTTCAGCCGCTTCTATCGACACCGTGAAGTTGGTACCAAAGGATGTGCCGTTGCGGCTGGTCATCATGGCCAGGTTCAATTGATCACAACGCTCTTCTGTCAAAGTCAGGCAAATCAGGCCACGGCCAAACTTGGCCATGAAATTGATGGCTTCTGGTGTGACAAACTCGGCGGCCATGATCAGGTCGCCTTCGTTTTCTCGATCTTCTTCATCAACCAGTATCACCATGCGGCCAGCGCGCAATTCGGCAACGATTTCCTGGGTAGTAGACATGCTCATAAGGGAATATCCTGAACCGCGCCACAGACACATGTTCGTCGGGCCGCTGGTTTTTCAGTGCAAATGAATGAAGTCGCTATTTTAAAGGATTTACGCCTGGTCTTCCCGTGCTTTATGTCTATTTATATGCTGCCCAGCCCGATTTAAGCCCGATTCAGAAGAATTTGCCTAGATTTGCAGCTGGCCTTGTGCAATTTCTATCACCTTGCCACCTACCCGTATGCTTTTGTCTGTCGCCACATCCAGATAAAGCTGGCATGGCCGCCTGACTTGTGCCCCCTGGGCTATGCGAATACTGACTGGCAAATCACGCCCCTGATGCTGCCACCAGCCACCCAGGTTGGCACAGGCAGAACCTGTACCCGGGTCTTCTGCAAAGCCGCCGCCTTGCTTGGCAAAGAAATAACGTGACGTTACGGACAGACGTTCGTCACCCGTTTCTTGCTCATCAAAGGCAAATACATAGACAGACTTACGTCCCAAACTATTGGCAGGCCAGACAGGCAACTTGCTGACGTCTGGCGTGGCACGTAAAACCGCATCGCGTGAATTCAGGGGTAACAGCATTTGTTCGCTACCAGTGTTGATCCACAGCGGCGCAGAATGAACATCGCTTTCATCCAGGCCCAGCAGGGAAGCCGCTTCGGCGACAGATAGACCACCGGCATTGACCACAGGTTCGCCTTTATGTGGCGTGGTCAGCGTCCAAATTCCATTCTCAAGACGCAAATCGACCAGGCCTGCTTTGCACTCAAGCGTAATCTGGCTGGAATTGCTGAGGTTGCCAACCACCTGCGCCGTACCCAGGCTGGGATGCCCGGCAAAGGGCATTTCTGTTTCTGGCGTGAAGATACGCATCCTGGCGGTAGCGACATCTGAGGGTAATACAAACACTGTCTCAGACAAATTGAATTGCAGGGCCAGTGCCTGCATTTGTTCATCTGACATGTCCGTGGCATTTTCAAAAACACATAGCGGGTTACCACCGAGAGTTTCTTCGGCAAACACATTCAAGAGACGAAAAGCGTAGTTAGTCATTATTCTTTTTCAAAAAAAATCAGGCCAGCGTCGATTTGGCATGGGCAACATTGACTTCGGCAGGCAGCAGGATGCGATTTTTTACCGCCGTCAATTCAGCCAGTATGGAAATCGCAATCTCGGCTGGCGTCTTGCTGCCTATATACAAGCCTATGGGGCCGTGGAGTTTTGCCAGTTGTTCGTCATTGACGTCAAACTCTTTTAATCTCTCACGTCGTTTGGCATTGTTAATACGCGAACCGATAGCACCAACATAAAAAGCATCAGACTTCAAGGCCTCCATGAGGGCCAGATCGTCAAGCTTGGGGTCATGCGTCAGTGCGACGACGGCACTACGGCTATCCAGTTGCATTTCCAGTACCAGGTCGTCTGGCATCGCATGTATCAATTGCACACCTTCGACTTGCCAGCCACTGCGGTATTCTTCACGCGGGTCGCAGACCGTGACCTGATAATCCATACCGACCGCAATACTTGCCAAAAAGCGTGACAACTGCCCCGCCCCTATGATGAGCAAGCGCCAGCGTGGGCCATGTACGGTTGTCAAGGCATCTCCAGTAAACTGCAATTGCTGGCCCGGGTCTGCCCTGGCAAGTGTCACGTCACCGCTACGCAAATCCAGTCGTCGCGCCAGTAATTCATGTCTTTGCAAACCCTGCAGCAAGGCATCGAGCTGGCTGCGTGCTGATAAGGGTTCTATTGCCAGTTCTATCGTGCCGCCACAGGGCAGACCAAAGCGGTGCGCTTCATCAGCGGTAATGCCATAGGTGACGATCTCTGGTAAATGACGCTGCATGCCTTCGCGCTGCACTCTTTCTATCAAGTCATCTTCTATACACCCACCGGAGACAGAACCTACCACCTGTCCATTGCCGGCAATAGCCAGCGTTGCGCCTTCGGGCCTTGGGCTGGAACCCCAGGTCTTGATGACAGTGACCAGTTCGCAGGCTTGTCCTGCCTTGATCCAGGCGTCGCAGGTTTTGAGTACTTCGAGATCTATGCTGTCCATTGCTTCCTATGATCTTGTTGATTCAGATTTGAGCTGACTTGACTATCATTCATTTTCGCATGTTTTTGACTTTGACCTTTCCCATAGAAATTATCTATACAAATTGTCTTATTTCCAGTATTTCTTTGCTTTACAATGCCTGCCAGACCACCACTCTGGAGACCACCTTGTCCACAATCAAACAAAGACTGGCTGCCGTACCTGAAGGCGCAGGCGCATTGTTTTTCATACAGATTTTTGCCACCCTGGGCTTTGCCGTACTGTATTCCACCCTGGTGCTGTATGCGACCAAAAAACTGGGTTTTACGGCCAAGGATGCCACGGCCATCATGGGAGTGTTTGGTGCATTTAATTATGGCCTGCATTTGTTTGGTGGTTATCTGGCAGGTCGTTTTATCAGTAACCGCAATCTGTTTGTTGGCGGCATGATCCTGCAAGTCATAGGCTGTGCGACTATTTCTGTAGGTACTTCAGCCACCATGTACTGGGGACTGGCCTTCTTCCTGACGGGTAGTGGCCTGAACGTCACCTGTCTGAACCTGATGCTGACGCAGCGCTTCAAGCCTGAAGATAATCGTCGTGAAAGTGCCTTCCTGTGGAATTATGCGGGCATGAACCTGGGGTTTTTCATCGGTTTCACCGCTGCCGGTTATTATCAGCTGCAAGAAGACTATGCCAGCCTGTTTATCTTCGCCACCATAGGCAATTTCATGGCGATCGTGCTGGCAGCAGTCAACTGGCGCAGACTGTGTGACTTGAACACGACCCTGCTCGATGCCACCGCAAACCAGTTCCGCTGGCGCTTTCTGGTCGGCCTGGCGGTCATGGCTGGTCTGGTACCACTGGTTGAATTCATGCTGCACCGCGCTGAGATGACTGGCAATCTGGTCATGATCATCAGCATTGCGATTGCTGTCATTTTCATTATTCTGACTGCCATTCACAAAGAACCACGCGAACGCAATAATATGACGGCCTATGTCTTGCTGACCATAGGCTCACTGGTATTCTGGACACTGTATCAAATGGCCCCGATGGGCTTGCAACTGTTTGCCGTCAGTAATGTAGATCGCATGGTCTGGGGTTATGAAGTGGCGCCGCAATGGATACAAAACATCAACAGCTTCGTCATCATGTTCGGTGGCCCGCTGATGGCGATGTTGTTCGACAAATTGCGTGCCAAGGGCTGGAATATTGATATCCCGCGCCAGTTTTCTGCTGCGCTGATACTCATCGGCCTGGGTTTCCTTGTCCTGCCCATAGGGATAGCAACTGCTGCCAGCAATGGCCTGGTGGCTTTCAAATGGATATTTATCAGCTACATCCTGCAAAGCATTGCTGAGCTACTTATTTCGCCTATCGGTTATGCCATGATAGGCAAACTGGCACCGCGCCAATATCAGGGCGTCATGATGGGCACGTGGATGCTGGTAACAGGTACAGCATCTATTCTGGCCAGCAAATTCTCAGGCTTGATCCCTGAGGCGACTGAAGGTCTGGCCTCATCCACCAATCCAACCTATAACTACATTTTCTCCTTGCTGGGCTGGAGTAGCGTTGGCGTGGGCATCGTCCTCATCATCCTGATCCCTGTCTTGCGCAAACTGATTACCGATGGACCTGCCAAGGAGGCATCGGCAGCAGCAAGCCCAGTTGCACAAGCAGAACCGGCATAACAAGAAAAGCAACAGGCAAGGCGGGCACGATCAAATGTGCCCGCCTTTTTTTATTCCTTGATGGGAGTAAAACGCATGACTTCTGCGCCATTGATCTGCAGCATTTCAAAAAAGACGGCCCTGGGTCTGGTCCAGATGGAACCATCATGCGAGCGATAGACTATGACGGGGCTTAAATCAGATTCTTGCGTCGCCTCACACACCAGCTCATAAATCCCGCCTTTGTAATGCCGAAAGCGTTGCACACCCTTGGTCTTTATCAAGGGCACCGGCGTCGAATCAGCCGCAATCTCAGTTGCTCTGTGCTTTTTTAAGAATGCTGGCACTTTTACTGCGGCCAGCTTGTTAATGTCTTGCAGCAAACGCGGGTCTATCGCAGCATAGCCATAGCGCTGGCCCAGCTCGCTGGCTATGCGCAGGATCAGATTTGATGCGACTTCTGCATCTGCCTCTGCCCTGTGAGCAGAACCTTTGAAACGTATGCCCATGGAAGCCGCCAATGGCCCCAGAGAATAAGTGCTCAAGCCAGGAAATACTCTGCGCGCCAGTTTGACGGAACAAATCACGCCGTCATGAGCAGGCCACAGGCCCAGCCTGTCACTCTCGGCCAACAAGAACTTTTCATCAAAACTGGCATTGTGGGCAGCCAATGTATCAGTACCGATAAATTCCACCAATTCAGGCAGCACTTCGGATGCTGGTGGTGCCCTGTCCACCATGGATTGGGTAATGCCTGTCAATTCAGTAATAAAATAAGGGATACGCACATTGCAATTGATGAGACTGACATAACGATCGACGATTTCACCACCGACTATGCGCAAGGCTGCCACTTCGGTAACGCGCCCTCCCTGGTCTGGTGACATGCCGGAGGTTTCAAAGTCAATCATGACTACTGGTTTTTCAAACATCATATTTTTTTCACTAGCGGGAACTTATGAAGAGCAATACAATCTATTCATATCTTGCGTCAATAAAAATTTTTGGCGCTGGGTAATTATCTGATTCAATTCACATTCACTTTCAACCCTCAGGACTCGGGTAAATGCACTTTCAAACTACAGCGTCACTAGCAACACCGTGGTGCAACCAGGCTTTTCAGCACTGGCGACGTAGCTTTGCGCATACCCCAAGCCCCATTAAGTTCGAATAGCTCTACGAGTTCGACTAATCTGCGCTAGCCGCCAGATGCTCCGATGATACGGCAGTAATCGCTGCCCCAGTTTGTTCAGCCATACAGGCCAAACCAGGCATTACATATCATCCATCTTTGCTTTTTTTGCTACATCCTGGTTGCGCATAGACGCCCAGACCTGTGTACTACTATTCATCTCGTCAAGAATAAAGACACGGGCAAATTATTGTATTGCTCATTATGAAAAATAAAATCTTAGGACTGTTTTCGCTCCCGGAAAGGGATTTATTACGCGATCTTGTGTATCGGCGTCTCTGGACTTCGATATTGATCAGCTCATTTGGTGCCCAGGTCACCATGCTCGCCCTGCCGCTGACTGCCGCCCTGTTGCTGCATGCCAGTGCCACACAGATGGGCATGCTGACCTTCATGGAAATCCTGCCCTTTGTCTTGCTGTCACTGCCCTCTGGCGTATGGCTGGACAGGGTACGCAAGCTGCCAGTGTATGTAGTTGGCGAAATCATGATCTCCATCTCGGTCGCCAGCGTGCCTGTAGCCTGGTGGCTGGGTTATCTGAACATGAGCTGGCTATATGTAGTTGGCTTCATGATAGGTGTGGTCAATACCACGGCGGGTACGGCTTCGCAAATCGTACTGACACAGATCGTGCCACGTGACCGCCTGGTGGAAGCACATGCAAAAAATGCACTGGCAACCTCAGGGGCTGAAGTTGCGGGCCCTGCCACGGCTGGCGCATTGATCAAGTTGCTGGGGGCACCGATAGCCCTGCTGGCTGATGCAATTCTTTTACTGACATCCGCTGTGATCTTGCGCGGCATTCATGTCAATGAAGTCAGGGAGCCACGTGCAGACGCACATTTCTGGCGTGACTTGAAGGCAGGCCTGTCCTTTGTCGTCAATAAACCTTTGCTGATCGCACTGGCACTGACGGTGGGTGGCTGGCAGCTTTGTTATAACGCGGCTCTGGTGGTGCAAATTCTGTTTGCTACTCGCGAACTAGGTTTGTCCGAGCAGGCCGTTGGCCTTAGTTATATGGGTATGGGTGTGGGTACGATTATCGCCAGTGTATATGGCAGCCGTATCAGCCGCAATATCGGGCCTGGCCCATGCATGGTACTGGGCGTGGCAGTCTGCGGTCTGGGCTGGGGCTTGCTGGCTTTAGCACCGACCAATAACTGGGGTATCGCCGCATTTGGTTTCATGCTGATGTGCTTCTCCATAGGTGGCGTGCTGATTTTCATTAACTTCCTGGCTTTGCGCCAAGCTGTCACGCCAGAAGCCATGTTGGGCCGCATGACCAGTACTATGCGCTGGCTGATATTGATACCCGCCGGGCCTGGTGCACTGATAGGTGGCTGGTTGGGTGAACACATGGGTTTGCGCTATGCCCTGGGTTTTGCCGGTGTGGCAGCCTTGTTGCTGGCGATACTTGCCGCAAAAAATCCTATCATCCGGGGCATTACGGTCTTGCCGCGCCTGAGCAAACAGGAGGAGATGCAACAAGTTTAAGGATGGCATTGCAAATAGGCTGAAAAAAGCGTGATAATGCGCGAATATTTATGTTTTTTTAGCTACCCCCCTCAGGAGACCAGAGGGGGATTATTTATTCGCCGTGCTGGAAACAGATCACCCTCTTATTCAGCTTTTTTGACAACAATAGGTAGACCAATGCCAACAGAAATGTCAACACCTGATGCCAAGCCGGGTTTCAAACCCTACATCCCAGCCTCAGCCCAGCTTCCCGAAATGACCGCAAGAGCCCTGATCATGGGTGTCTTGCTAGGCATGGTTTTCGGTGCATCTTCATTGTATTTGGTACTCAAGGTCGGTTTGACCGTCAGTGCTTCTATACCGGTAGCGGTGATTGCCATCACCCTGTTCCGTCTGGGTAATAAGCTGGGCGCAAAAGATGCGACCATCCTGGAAAACAGTATTACCCAGACCGCAGGTTCCGCTGGTGAGTCCCTGGCCTTTGGCCTGGGCGTGACCATGCCGGCTATCCTGATCCTGGGTTTTGACCTGGAAATTTCCCGCGTCATGCTGGTTGGCTGCCTGGGTGGCTTACTGGGTATTTTGCTCATGATCCCCATGCGCAGAACCATGATCGTGGAAAAACATGATGAGCTGAAATACCCAGAAGGCACGGCCTGTGCCGAGGTCTTGAAAGCAGCAGCGACTGACTCTTCCCGCGAAGCTGCTGGTGAAACAAATAATCCCAACGCAGCAGATGATGCCAGCAAACGTGCGGCGATTATCTTTGGCGGCTTTGGTATCGGTCTTTTATACAAGATCGCCAACGTCGCTTTGAAGGGTTGGAAAGATACGCCGGAAGTCGTATTCGGTGCCCCACTCAAAGGTGGTTCGCTGGGCGCAGAAGTATCGCCTGAGCTGCTGGGCGTAGGCTACATCATCGGCCCGCGTATTGCATCCGTCATGGCAGCTGGTGGTGTCATGTCTTATCTCTTGCTGATACCCATGATCAAGTTCTTTGGTGATGCATTGAGTGTGCCTCTGGCCCCTGGAACCAAGCTTATCAGCGAAATGAGCTCACATGATGTGCGTGGCGCTTACATTCTGTACATCGGCGCTGGCGCGGTTGCGGCCGGTGGCCTGATCAGCCTGATGCGTGCGATGCCGACTATCTGGCGCAGCCTGTCGGCTGGTTTGTCCGGTCTCGGTAAAGGCGCAGCGGCAGCCACTGCACCGCTGCGTACTGACCAGGATATCCCGATGAAGTGGGTCGTCATCGGTGCGCTGGCCATTATTGCTGTCATTACATTTGCGACACCGCTGCACATGAACTTCCTGGGTGCCTTGCTGATCCTGGTATTCGGCTTCCTGTTTGCCACCGTATCGTCCCGTCTGACTGGTGAGATTGGCTCTTCTTCCAATCCTATCTCTGGCATGACGGTAGCGACCCTGCTGTTCACCTGCCTGATCTTCCTGATCATGGGCTGGACTGGTGGTCAATACTATGTGACGGCCCTGTCTGTCGGTGCGATCGTCTGTATCGCTTCCAGTAATGCCGGTACGACGTCACAGGATTTGAAGACCGGTTACATCGTTGGTTCGACACCGCGTTTGCAGCAATATGCAATTCTGGCAGGTGCGCTGTCGTCTGCCCTGATACTTGGCCCTATCCTGTTGAAGTTGAATGATTCTGGCACGGTCTATGTACCAGCAGCGCAAGTTGCCCCAGCTCTGCAGACAGATGCATCGAAACTGACTGACACTGCGCAACTGCAAGGACCACAAGCTGATACAGACAAAGGCACATACAAGGTCTGGCACAAGAATGACAATGTCGGCGGCCCTGCCGGTAAATACTTTGTCGACAATGCAGGTAAGGCAGTCTATCTGGTTGACCCGGGTATCAATGGTGCTTACAACAAACGCCCTGATGGTACTGAAGTCAAGAAATACGATGCACCTAAAGCCGTGCTGATGTCTTACATCATCAAGGGTATCCTGGACAGGCAACTACCATGGACCCTGGTCTTGTTTGGCGTGATGATTGCGCTGGTACTGGAAATGGCAGGCATCCCATCGTTGGCCTTTGCGGTGGGCGTGTATTTGCCACTATCATCCTCTGCCCCGCTGTTTGTTGGCGGCATGATACGCTGGGCGGTAGATCGTCGTAACAACAAGCTGGAGCACAACAAGCATCTCAGTGAAGAAGAGAAACAGGCAGCGGGCGACCGCAGTTCTGGTGTCTTGCTGTCTTCCGGCTATATTGCCGGTGGTGCGCTGGCTGGTATTGTGATTGCCTTCACGGCAGGTATCCTGACTGATTTTGACAAGAAAATCGGCGACTGGGCGACGGCAAACAACCCCTTCTTTGAAGGTGTCAATGCCAATGCCCTGTCCATGATCCCTTACGCATTGATCATCATTGCGCTGTATTGGGTAGCACGGGAAAAGAAAACTTCCTGACACCAAGAGTTGAAATCTGAAAGGCTTGATTGCTTGAAACAATCAAGCCTTTTTATTTTGCCTGCGGCAGAATGGCAGAGACCAAGTACAATATCTGAAAATAATTTACCGGAAATAGCCATGTCTGCACCTCAAGCTGCTGTCGATTGCAAAAACCAACCCGTCGTTTTAGGTGATATCGTCCGCGTAGTCAATCTCGACAAAAGATTTATCAAGAGTTTTCCTGCAGATGAACGCATCCTCATAGAATCGATGATAGGTCAGTTTTTCAAGGTCATTGCCATTGATGAAGAAGGCGCACCTTGTGTCGTGCGTGAATGGCATGATGAACGTGGCATCATGCAAACCCATGTCATAGCACTTGATGCAGAAGATATGGAAAAGATTTAAAAGTCAGGATGACCTGAAAAAAAAGCAGCCGAGGCTGCTTTTTGTTTTTGAACCTGAATTTAAACCTGAATTTAAACCTGAATTTAAATCTGAATTTAAATCTGAATATCAGAGACTCTTAACGGATATAGTCAAACAATGACAGGCCAGATGTCTTGACAAATGACTGCTGCGCTGCCTGCAAGGTAGTTTGTTGCTGATTGAGTTCAGTAATCGCCTTGGCATAATCCAGGTCCAGCAAAGAAGACAAATCCTGTTTGAAAGCGACGCCTTTGGCATCACCCTCACTATCAAGGTCATCAATCTCTTTCAGGCTGGTGCCCAGTTGCGCGCGCGCGGTCAATACATTATTCAAAGACTTGTCGATATTGTTATTGCCTTGTGTAAGCGCTGCAGTCAAATCTTTTTTTGCTGCCGCAGTACCCGCAGGCGTGTTCAAGGCATTGATGATATCGGTGACAGTTTCAAAGATATTTTGATTACCTGGCTGCACTGAAAACTTATCGTTTGGGCCTGGCGCGGCAACTGGTGGACCACCCGCGTTGGTGACATTCAAATCTATACCATCAAAAGTAACCGTCGCGCCGCTAACATACGGGGTCAATGGAACCACCACATTACCTGTGGTTTTATTTGTCACAGTGAATGAAGTACCCAGATTATCAAACGCCACTTCGTAATTATTACCCGTCAGATTCGCTGAAGTAGCGGTATTAATTGTAGCTGCAGCGACCGCGGTGCCTACATTAGACGGATTTGGCTGCACATTGAACTGGCCAGCCGAGGTACGGATATTTTGGAAAATATCTATGCCAGGGCTACTGAGGGGTATTTGCCTTGAGGTGTCTGCCTGGATAAAGCGCTGCCCCTGATCACCATTATAAACAGCACTACCCGCTGTCTTGGTATAAGGGGCGGTAGTCGTATTAAAACCAGAAAACAAGTAATTGCCGACACCATCAGTCGCATTTGCCTGACCAAATAACTGATCAAGATTGCCTTGCAATTGCTGGGCGATAAATCCACGGTCGGTATCGTTGTAAGAACCATTGCCCGCCTGCACAATTAACGCCTTGATATTGTGCAGCGTATCGGTAACATTGCTCAGCGTACTTTCAGCAATACTGAGATTATTCTTGGCAGCTTGCCTGTTCGTGGCGAACTGGGTATTTAAAGAATCTGACTGGGAAA
The DNA here is from genome assembly GCF_049339405.1 of Undibacterium sp. Tian12W. Taxonomy (NCBI): domain Bacteria; kingdom Pseudomonadati; phylum Pseudomonadota; class Betaproteobacteria; order Burkholderiales; family Oxalobacteraceae; genus Undibacterium; species Undibacterium sp. Tian12W. The sequence continues at coordinate 108,905 of NZ_JBMPPK010000014.1, read as the reverse complement.
TCACCAGCGCGCGTGCAGAGGCAATCGGATCATCTTCCGGTGTCAATACACGACGGCCAGCAGCGATTTGCTGTTGGGTCTTGTTCAAACCGAACTGCAGATCGCTAATATTGGAGCCGCCAGTTTGATAAATAGTGCTGGTACTGATACGCATAATAACCTCTATCTGCCCAACGCCAATAAGGAGTCAAACAATGTACTTGCAATTTGCATCAACTTGCCTGCCGCCTGATATGCCTGTTGATAGCGCAATAAGTTGGCGGCTTCTTCATCGAGATTCACACCTGATTCAGTTTGCTGTGCAGTGATATTTTGCGCCAGCAATTTTGTTTCTGAAGCACTGGTAATTTGCAATTCATGTGCCTTGTTACCCACCAGGCTGACGAACTGGGCATAACCACCCTGGAAGGTGGTCGTGCCACCACCTACAGTATTTTTCGTTTGCAGATTGCTCAACAAAACCGCATTACGGTTATCACCAGAGCCATTGGTATTCGGAGCAATATTAAACACATCGCCATTGGCAGGATTGCCAGACACAGAGAAGCTGAAGCCGTTATAACTGATCGTGGAACCAGATGTATATGGTACTGCCGTACCTGCCGGATAAGTGGTTGCTACACCCGCATTTGTTACCGTGACATTGGCCGTAGCCGGGAAACCAGTGAGCGTATTACCAGCGGAGTTAAATGTCAGCGTACTAGGTGCTATCGGCAAAGCCTTGGATACCGTAAACACATCGCCATTGGCTGGCGGAGCAGCACCATCCTTGATAGAAAAGCTGACGCCACTAAAACTGATGGTTGCACCACTGGTGTAAGGAACAGTCGCTGGTGGCGGATAAGTAGTTGTAACAGCGCCGACTTTAACCGATACTGTTGCACCCGCAGGAAAACCGGAAATAGTATTCGCTGGCGAAGCAAATGTCAGGTTGACTGGTGAATTCAGGGTCGAACCAACATAAGAATCATCGGCAGTTGCCGGGCTAATCGTCGCCGTTGCAGAATTGCTGGCAGATGCCACCTGCGAATCGGCAACACCAACACTGATCTTGCCCGTGCCCGTATTGGTGGTCGGGAAAGATGTCGTCAAAGGTCCAGCTGCGGCCAGCTTGGCAGGGTCTTGAATCGCCACCGCCAAACTCGAACCACCTGCTGCTGTCGGCCTGATCAGGAATTCATCGCCTGCTGCCGGAACTGCCGCAGCCGGCGGTGGGGCCAATTGAAAATTAATACCATCAAATTTCAAAGGCAAAGTTGCAGAAGACTGCGTTGCACCATCAGACAAACGGGTAATTTTATAATTGCCACCCACAAATTGCAGGCGATAGTCGCTGGTCGTCAAAGCGCTTGTATCAGTGATAGACGCATTGATCGCAGCCGTAGACGTATTGAGCGCGCTCGGTGTTGATACAGGAGCCGCAACTGTAAAGAAGTCACCGCCAACCTGCCCGTTCAAATCCAGCCCCAGTTTTTGCTGGTCGTTAAATTGCGTGGCCAGGCCTATCGCTATCCTGCCTATGCTGTTTTTGGCGACATCCAGTGTACTTGAGCGGAAGTCGAACAAGCCGCCAAGTTTACCACCGCCAAAGCTATTTTCAGGCAACAAGACTGAAGAACCGTTGACGAGGTAAGAAACTTCAGTACGGCTGGGGTCAGTCAATGACTGGCCGACTTGCAGTTGCGTCACATTGCTGCCAAGTACCAGTGGCTGGCCATTGCCAATAAACACATTATATTTTTCGCCTTGCGGCACAACGCTGACCTTGGTCAGCTTGCTCAGTTCAGTGATCAGTTGATCCCTTTGATCCAACAAATCATTGGGGCCACTATTACTGCTAGACAGACCCTTGGCTCTTTCTATAGTGTCATTCAAACTGGCTATTTGCGAAGCATAGCTGTTGATGGCACCGACAGTCGTACCAATTTGCCCATTGACGTCGTCAGTGATCTGGTCGAGACGTGTTTCCAAACCATTGATGCGGCCAGCCAGCGATTGTGCTGACGACAATGCAGCCTGGCGCGCAGCAGCGCCAGCCGTACCGTTAGGGCTGGCAGCCAGATTCTGGAAAGCCTTGAAAAAATCTTGCAAAGCAGGCGTCACACCTGCGGTGGGGTCTGCCACCAGGTTATTGATCTGACTGATCTGGCTGTAATACACATCAGCCTGGTTTTTTGTTGATTGGGAAGCATTGACCTGACCAGCCAGGAAAGAATTGTATTGGCGCTGTATCTGCGTAACCGACACCCCTTGCCCGATAAATGAGCCGCCGAGATTTTGCGGTTCATTCGCAGCTTGCAGGATAGTTTGGCGGTTATAGCCAGGAGTTGACGCATTGGCAATATTATGACCGGTCGTCGCAATGCCCAGCTGTGCAGCGGACAGTGCTGATTGCCCAATACCAAATATATTTGATCCCATAATTGAACCTGCTCTTTTGCTAAGTTAGCCACCCAGTGCCATCAATCATGTTTTCGGTGCGTTTCGGTAAAACTTTAATCTGATTGCACTTTCACTGGAGAAACCTATGGTGAGATTACGTAGAAAGGGAGTTTTTGATAATCTTTGTCAACTTGTTGGCATACTCAGGGTCGGTCGCATAACCGGCTTTTTGCAAGCCCTGGGCAAAGCTTGTTGCATCTTTGGCATTAGCCATCACGTTTTCATAACGCGGATTCTTGGTGATCAATTTAGCATAGTCTTTGAATGCATCAGCATAAGTATCGTAAGCCTTGAATTTTTCAACCCTGCGCTGGGCTACGCCATTCACATATTCTGTTGTAACTGCATCAACTGTCTTGCCTTTCCAGCCCTTGGTCGCCTTCATGCCAAAGATATTATGGCTGGTCGAACCATCCACGGTCTTGATTTCACGGCGCCCCCAACCACTTTCCAAAGCAGCCTGGCCCAACATGAATTTGGCGGGGATACCGGTTTCCTGGCTGGCCTGCTCAGCATGGGCAGACAATTTCTCCTGGAACTCGCGCACGTGGTTTGGCCCGGTAAACGCGGTTTTTGGCGCATTTGCGGGCATTTGTTCGAATTTGAGGTTATCCAGATAAGTGTTGATACCGCGCATGCTGGCAGGGTTGGTCAGACTACCCGAGCCGGTGGCAGGGTCTGATTCCAGCGCCTGGTTCATGGCATTATTTGATAACTGCCTGACCAGCACATCTCCCAGGCCCACGCCTTTCTTGGCCATGGTCTGTGACAATTGCTGATCCAGCATGGAGGTGTACATACGGCTTTGCTCACTGTCAAACATGCCATCCTGACCACCGGCCTGGCGCATGGACTTCAGCATCACGTTCAAGAACAGCGCCTCAAACTGTTGAGCAGCACCCTTGATTGCGTCGGGCGAATTATTCCTGGCCGATTGCTTGAGTTCATCCAGACCTTTGGTGTCAAAGGCTGTTTTATCGGTGAAATCGGTGCGCCCTATCATCGCGATTCCTTAGATAATTTCCAGGTCTGCACGCAAGGCACCGGATGCCTTGATGGCCTGTAATATGGCCAGCAAATCTTGCGGTGTCGCACCTATGGCATTGAGGGCCTTGACCACTTCAGCCAGTGAAACACCAGCCTTTAGTATCATCAATTGACCCGCATCTTTCGAGATCGTGACGGTTGAATTGGCAGTAGGCGCTGTCTGTCCGGCCGCCAGTGCATTTGGCTGGCTCACTGTATTGTCGGTATTGATGACGACAGACAGATTGCCGTGGGCGACCGCACAGGTTTCCAGCGTCACTGCCTGGTTCATGACGATAGAGCCAGTCCTGGCATTCAAGATCACCTTCGCTGCCATTTGCGCTGGCGTCACATCAATATTTTCCAGATTGCCGAGAAAGCTCACGCGTTGATCGGCAGAAATTGGTGCTTTCACCTGTATCACACGGCCATCCATGGCGGCTGCCGTGTCCGGGCCAAAGCGGCGGTTAATCGCATCCACCACACGGCTGGCGGTAGAAAAATCAGAGCTGTTCAACTCCAGCTGTATGGTAGATCCCTGTGAAACTGAATTGGGTACCGCCCTCTCAACCGTCGCACCACCAGAAATTTTACCGACACTTAAATGATTGACCTGGGCCTTGCTGCCGTTTGCCGAAGCACCCACGCCACCAACCAGCACATTCCCTTGTGCCATGGCATAAATCTGGTTATCCGCACCTTTTAAAGGTGTCATTAACAGCGTGCCGCCACGCAAACTTTTTGCGTTACCCATGGACGACACCGTGATATCCAGGGTCTGCCCGGGTTGGGCAAAAGCTGGCAAGGAGGTAGTCACCATGACTGCGGCCACATTCTTTAATTGCAGGCTGGTTCCCACAGGGATGGCGACGCCCAGTTGCTGCATCATGCTGATGATACTCTGCACTGTGAACGGGGTTTGCGTAGTCTGGTCACCACTGCCATCGAGACCGACCACCAGCCCATAACCAAGCAACTGATTTTGCCGCACGCCCTGTATGCCTGCCAGGTCCTTGATGCGCTCTGCCCGACTTTCCGGCGCGATCATGGCAGTCATGACTGCCATGGCAAGCATGGCTGCCCTGATCATTCTGGAGGTGGAAAGTGCGTTCATAAAACTACCCTGAGAGTTTGCTAAAAAATTCGCTATAAAGGAAGGAAACTAAGGAAAAACCGCGAAAACATCGAACTCATTTCTGTCATATCAATCTTCGATGTAGAGCGATATTCAAATCGCGCATCTGCCACCTGCGTCGAAGCGACAACATTACCTGCTGCTATCGTGGTGGGATTGATCACACCAGAAAAACGCACGAATTCTGCTCCTTTATCAAAGGCCAGTTGTTTCTCACCGCTGACCAGCAAATTCCCGTTAGGCAGCACATCAATGACAGTGACGGCGATCGTGCCGGTAAAATTATTACTGGCAGTCTGTGCGCCCTTTTCATCATATTTGGTCGATGAAGAAGTCGCCAGACCAGCCTGTGCCGTGGTCGTTGCCGGCACACCAAATACCGTAGGGGCAGCAAAGGACGCTGCACCAGATTTGCTGTTCGACGCTGCAGCTGCCTTGCCCGCAGAAGTTTTTTCGACGATGGATATGGTCAGAGTGTCGCCTACCAGACGGGCCCGCGCATCTTCATACAATGGGCGATAAGTGGCTTGCTGGAAAATTGCACCATTCGCCTGCTTTTGCGGCCTGGCTGATTGCGCCGGAATGGATGTGGGCTGGTGCACGATAGGAGGCGGCGTCATCGCGCAAGCCGTCAGTGCCAGCAGCGGCAAGAGTAGGGATAATTTTGTATAGGTCATCATGTGCTCACTCACCAGGGTACATCCATATGGATGCCGGTTAATTCATTACAGTTGCGACAGTCGTTGCAACATCTGGTCTGAAGTAGTGATCGCCTTGCTGTTGATTTCATAGGCTCGCTGGGTCTGTATCATATTGACCAGCTCTTCTGCCACGTTCACATTCGATGTTTCAACAAAGCTTTGCATCAGCAAGCCGGCGCCATTGGTACCAGGCGTATTCGTCCCCGGGTTGCCAGAGGCTGCAGTTTCTACATACAGGTTTTCACCCATCGCCATTAAACCAGCAGGGTTGATAAACGTAGCCAGTTGCAGTGAGCCGACCTGCACAGGTGCTATCGAACCTGGCTGGGTCACCGAGACCGTGCCATCACGCCCGACCGTAATCGATTGTGCATTGGCAGGAATAGTAATCGCAGGCTGAATAACAAAACCGCTGGAAGTGACCAACTGCCCCTGGTTATCAGTCTGGAAGGAACCATCACGGGTATAGGCAGTAGAACCATCAGGCAGCAAGACCTGGAAAAAGCCCTGCCCCTGAATTGCCACATCCTTGCTATTACCAGTTTGCTGCAAATTGCCTTGCGTGAAAATCTTTTCTGTTGCAACCGGGCGAACACCTGTACCGAGTTGCAGGCCAGACGGCAATTGCGTTTGTTGCGAACTTTGTGCTCCAGGTTGGCGTATATTTTGGTACAGCAAATCCTCGAACACGGCACGTGAACGCTTGAAGCCATTGGTGCTGACGTTGGCCAGATTATTGGATACGACATCCATCTGCGTTTGCTGCGCATCGAGGCCAGTCTTGGCTATCCATAGTGAACGTATCATTGCTTTCCCCTTTTGCCCTGGTTTACTTTGCATCGCTTGATTTTCGCGGCAAAGACTTCTACAAGGCTATTGTGCTACATCAGCACTCAACTCAAAGTCAGGATCTGACTGGCTTTAGTGGCGTTATTCTCGGCATTCTGCAAAAGCTTCATTTGCATTTCAAAGCTGCGCGCGAGATTAATCATGTTGACCATGGATTCGACGACATTCACATTACTGTTTTCCAGCATGCCACCAGCCACACCGACCAGAGGGTCAGCATCAACGGCTACGCCGTCCTTGGTTTTGAATAAACCATCATCGCCGCGCACCAGATTTTCTTCTGGTGGGTTGACCAGCTTCAGGCGGCCTATGACTTGCACTGCATTTGGCTTGGTGCCGGTGGGTATGGTCGATACCGTACCGTCTTTGGCAATCGCAATTGATACTTCCGGCGGTATGGTGATGGGCCCGCCATCACCGACGACATTCAAACCACTCTGGGTTTGCAAAATACCGTTTTCATTGACCCTCAAACTGCCATGCCTGGTAAAGGCCTCGGTGCCATCTGCCTTCTCCACCACCAACCAGCCCTTGCCTTCAACTGCCACATCCAGTTCACGCCCGGTGTTTTGCATGGCGCCGGTAGAAAAATCAGTACCGACCGTGGCATCCACGACGAAAGCGCGGGTAGCGAGACCATCGCTTTTGACAGGCACGGCACGGAATGAATCCAGCTGCGCCCGGAAACCAGTGGTCGAGACATTGGCCAGATTATGTGAGACGGTAGCCTGCTGCTCAAGGATATGCTTGGCACCGGTCATCGCGGTATATACCAGTCTATCCATGAGCTGCTCCTGTTTGCCTGAGATTTAAAAGACGCATGTCAATTCAAATAAAAATCACTATTAACGCAGGTTGACCAGCGTCTGCAAAACCTGATCCTGGGTTTTAATGGTTTGTGCATTGGCCTGATAAACACGTTGTGCCGTGATCATATTCACCAACTCACCCGTCAAATCTGTATTGGAATCTTCTGTCGCAGACGAAGTCAAGGTTCCCAATGCGCCAGAATTTGGTGGGCCGACCAGGGAATTACCAGAAGCCGCCGTTTCTATCCACTGGTTGTCACCCGTCGATTGCAAACCGTTAGGATTGGTAAAATTCGCCAGCACCACTTGCGCCAGAACAGATGTCTTGCCGTTGGTGTAACTACCGACGATAGTGCCATCCTTGGCCGTATTGAACTTCGCCAGTTTGCCGGACGCATAACCGTCCTGGGTATTTTTACTGACGCTGAAATCAGAACCGAATTGCGTCGTACCGGTGAAATCGTATTTGATATCCAGTGTTGTATTAATTGGCGTCACCGCACCTGTACTGACGGGCACTGTCAAAGTGGTTGCACGCGGATCAGTTGCAGAAAACTGTGGCGTCACATTACTCAATCTACCCAGGTTATCAAAGCCAAGGCGAGTAATGGAATTTGTTGTAGCACCAGCACCATTAATCAAGACACCATCCACCGTAGCGAAGACATCCCATTCGATGGTGACAGGTAAGGTTGGAGGAGCCGGATTAATATTGTCACGTTTAACAAAAAATGACTGGACCACATGCGAGTTACCCAGACTATCAAATACCGCTACCGAGGTCGAGCTACTATAAGTAGTCGGATCAGTCGCACTGAATGCGATAGGGGTAATCACTGGCGGTATGGTCGCTGGCAATTGCGTGCCTGGAACCAGCTTACGCGAATCGAGATTCATGACTGCATTGATGGTCGTTGTTTGCGCAGGCGGAATATCAGCAGTATTGATATTGATAGGCGCAGCGGCACCAGTCGACAATACACCGGCGGCATTGGCTACATAACCTGTCAATTGTGCACCTTGCGCATTGACGATATTACCGAGTTTGTCGAGCTGGAACTGACCATTACGTGTGTAGGTAATCGCACCATTGGTCGACATGCGGAAGAAGCCGCCACCGTTGATTGCAATATCCAGCGGGTTATTCGTCGTTGAGATATTACCCTGCGTGAATTGCTGCACGACGCCCGACACCTTGGTACCAATACCAACCGTACCTGCAGAAGAGCCATTCAGTGAGTTGGCATAAACGTCGGCAAATTGCGTCTGTCCCTGCTTGAAACCCACGGTGCTGGCATTGGCAATATTATTACCAATCACATCCAGGGATTTGGAAGCGGCGTTAAGTCCACTCAGTCCTTGTTGAAAACCCATGATATTTCTCCCTTACTTAGGCTAGTTCGTTCACTTTTTACTGCAGGATTTGATACAGGATTACTCCAAGGATCAATAAATTTGTCTTACATCATTCATGCTTATATCACCAATATTCGGCAGACTGAGCTTCAAGCCCTGAGAGCCAGAGGTGATGCTGGATACCACGCCAAATGCGAGGCTGGTTGCATCCAGTTTTTTATCTGCCGCATTGGCGACAAATTCAAACTTGTAGGCACCGTTGGCGGCTGTCGTACCCGCATCGGTTTTACCATCCCAGGTCAGGGTATTTACACCTTGTGGCAAAGCACCCAGCGTTATCTTCCGGACTACGGCATCTGAGCTGTCACGGATCACCACGTCAACATTGCTGGCTGCCTGTGGCAATTCAACACCGTAAATCCCTTTGCCATCAGTGACTACCATGGTATTGCCCGGGGCTATCACGCCATGGCCTATCATATTGGCAGCCTGCAGGTTTTGCCCGCTCTGGAAACTGGCACCCAGAGCGGTCACAGATGCATTCAATTTATCGATACCCGAGACCGTTGATAATTGGGCAAGCTGGCTGGTCACCTGGGCATTGTCCATGGGGTTCAGCGGGTCCTGATTCTTTAGCTGGGTGACCAGCAAGGTCATAAAGGTGTTTTTTGCATCTTCAGTCGAATTTGTCGAAGCTTTTGCTCCGTTCATCGTCGCCAGCAATGTTGGATCGACGGTGCTGCTTTGTACGCCAGTGGTAGCCATGATCTATTCCTTACAGAAAATCCTATTGCCCTAAAGTCAAGGTTTTCAGCAGCATGGTTTTTGCTGCATTCATGACTTCTACATTGTTTTGATATGAACGTGATGCTGAAATCATATTCACCATTTCTTCCACTACATTCACGTTCGGCATGGCGACGTAGCCTTTTTCATCTGCCATAGGGTGTTTTGGGTCATACATCAGTTTAGGCGGATTAGTATCTTCTACAACCTCATTTACCTTGACTGCTGTAGAAGCCGTGCCCGCGACCGGCACTGCAGTGAATACCACCTGCTTGGCCTTGTAAGGCGTACCGTCTGAGCTGGTGACACTGTCGGCATTGGCAAGATTACTGGTCACCACATTCAGACGCTGAGACTGCGCACTCATGGCTGATCCGGCAACATTGAAGACATTAAAGAGTGACATGATGGTTATCCTTGATTATCCCTGTATCGCTGCCAACATATTCTTGATCTGCATATTGATGATGGTCAGGCTGGCCTCATAACGCAGGGCATTGTCGGTAAATTGATTGCGTTCCACATCCATATCAACGGTATTGCCATCAACACTGCCCTGTACTGTGGGGCGATATTGTGGTGTCATGCCTGCCACGCTACCCGGAGTGTCTATATGCTGATCTGCAGTCTTGCTCAAGGCGGTTGGCGACTGGTTCAGGTTTTGCCCCAAGGCATGGCTCAGCGCGCTGGAAAAATCAATATCCTTCGCCTTGTAATTGGGCGTGTCAGCATTGGCAATATTGGATGCGAGCAACTGCTGACGCTGTCCACGAACTGATAGTGCAGCCTCATGGAATTTCAAAAAGTCATCTAACCTGCCAACCATCTTCCTCTCCTTCGCCATCGCGCCATACGCTTAAGGCACACAAGGGTTTTCTATACCTTGCATCTTATTCGTCAGGGCGCAAGTTTGATCAGGCGAGCAGAAAGGGAAAAACCCGTTTATTCAAGCATTCAAAAACGCCTGCGAATCCTAAAATGGAGTTCAGCACAACCCCGGCAGAAAACATGATGAAAGCCGCAAAGATATTCAGCAAACCCAACTACAAGCAAGTTTTGGCTCTGTCCTTGCTGAGCCTGACATGCCTGAGTCAGGCTGCACCCATCAGCCAGGTTCAGGACGCTGCGCAGTTGCGCAAGATCGCTCTGGACTTTTTGACAATGCAGGCATCCGGCCTTAGCAATGACGTACAGGTAACAGTGGGCGAAGTCGATAAACGCCTCAATCTGCAAGCCTGCGACAACCCCAGCCCTTATTTATTACCTGGCAGCAAACCCTGGGGGAAAGTCACCCTGGCAATACGCTGCACGGCCCCCGCTCCCTGGCTGGTGTATTTGCAGGCGAACGTGCAAGTGACTGCAGATTATTACGTGGCAGCCAATGCGCTTACCCATGGGCAAGTCATCTCACTCAGCGATTTAAACAAACAAAGGGGTGATATTGCGAAATTGCCCGCCGGCGTCATCACCGCGCCCGAGCAGGCGATAGGCAAAACCATGCAGGTTTCGATGGCTTCTGGCGGCGTCATGCGCCTTGATGCCCTGAAAAGCCCTGCGGTAGTGCAACAAGGACAATCGGTGCGGGTCATCAGCAATGGCCCAGGTTTCCAAGTGACAACAGATGCCATCGCCCTCAATAATGCGGCAGATGGACAAATTGCCAAGGCCAAGACCAGTTCAGGGCAAACCGTCAGCGGTGTTGCCAAGAATGGTGGCATTATAGAAATAGTTTACTGATAGCAAGATATTTGTAGCTGGAATTAAGTACATGCAATATTTTTTCACAGTAAGGTTAAAGTTTAAAATTACACAGCCGATAAACTGGATGTAGATGTTTGTAAGTCCCACACTGAGGGTATCGCTGTGAAAATTGATGACGCACTAAATAAGACCGCGGGACTGCCAGTCAGCCCGCAACAGGCTCGCACGGAAAAACCCGCAGAAACCGCGGTACCCGTGGCGAATTCGTCGAAAGTACAAATTTCGACCCTGTCTTCACAGCTGCAAGCCTTGCAAAGTACGCAAGCAAGCAGTGCTGTGTTTGAGACGAAGAAGGTGGAAGCTATCAAGCTGGCCATTTCTGAAGGACGCTTCCAAGTCAATTCAGAAAAAGTCGCTGACGGGCTTCTAGAAACAGTTAAAGATTTGCTCAACTCCAGAAAACGTTAACAAATGAACGCAACAGGTTCCGGACATAGCGCTATTCAACAATGCCTGCAAGAAGAAGTGAGCATCATGTCTTCGCTCGCTGATTTGCTCAAGCAAGAGCAGGCGGCATTGGTAGAAAGCGATATAGTCCAGCTCAATGATTTTACCCAGAGCAAGGGACAGCTTGTGGTCAAAATGACAGAACTGGAAAAAAAGCGTAACAGCTTTTTGAATGAACTTGGATTTAATGCTGACATAGACGGCATGCAGGCTTATTTGCAGCAAGCTGGCGTCGCTCAAACCAGTGCTCAAGACTGGGATGCGCTATTGCAACTGACTGTGCAAGCCAAAGAAGACAACCGCACCAATGGTTTGCTGATCAATCGCAGACTATCGCTGAACCAGGCAACCTTGCATTTACTGCAAAAAAATAATAATCAGGCCGGCTCCATGTATGGGCCCAACGGTCAATCGACCGTCAAAACTACGCTCGGCAAGGGCTATATCGCTACCTGATCGAGCTTGCACGATCCTGCTTGCGCATTGATGACGCTCTGGTGATTTCGCCGGAGACTATCTCTGATCACGACTTCCTTACCTTTATCGAACTGCGCTGAACATACTCAGCTGACAATACTGCGCTGACTATCCCGCCCGCAACTGGCAAAACTTCTTAATCTCCAGGATTTTCAGGCTTTCAAGGCCCCGGCGCCGTGCCAGACAAGGATGCCGCCACTGGCCGCGCCGCTTGTGCAGGCAATGATGTTGCTGCCGGCCCAGATGCCGGGCTCAAGGGTACCTCTACCGCAGGCTCAGGCAATACTGCCAGTATGGTGACGGATACGCGCCTGTTCCTGGCTCGCCCTTCCGGTGTGTCATTATCACTGACAGGCAGTTTTGCCCCCTGCCCTACAGCAGTCACACGGTTTTCATCCACCCCATTTTCAGTGAGCAAACGGGCAACCGTACTGGCGCGTACAGCCGACAATTCCCAATTTGACGGGAAGATGGGGTTATTGATAGGCAGATTATCAGTATGCCCCTCGACCTGTATCGCATGGGTATCAATCTTGAGAACACCGGCAATCGCCCTCAGTGCCTGTATGGAATCGACATTCAGGCGCGCATCACCAGGAGCGAACAAAAGACTGGCATTGATTTCTATAGTGATACCACGGCTAGTCTGAGTGACCCTGACCTTGCCTTCGCGCACCAGTGGCTCCAGCACGGTCATAATATCTTTGGCCATGGTCGTCATTTGCGCTTTTTCTTTGCGCAAACCTTCATTGATACGGTTTTTAACCAGAGGCAAGGGATCGAGCTTGATTTTTTGCTCAATCTGCGCATCGACAGGCTTGGGATTCACCGTCATGACTTTGCCAAAGGCACCGGTCAGTGAGTTGGACAAGACCCGGTATTTACCCTCATTCAACGAAGAAATGGCATACATGACAACAAAAAAGGCAAACAGCAAGGTAATAAAATCCGCGTAAGAAACCAGCCATCTCTCATGGTTGTCTGGTTCTTCGTGATATTTTTTCCTTGCCATAAGTATATTTTTTCAGTTTCACTGCATCGCTTAATTGCGATGGTTGGTCAGTCTTTCTTCCACCACACGCGGGCTGTCACCCAGAGCGATACTATAAAAAATATCAGACAACATTTCACGGCGCGTAACTTCGCGGCCTATGATTTCTTTTAATTTATTGCTGATTGGCAAAAACAACAAATTGGCCATGCCCACACCGTAAATAGTGGCAACAAAGGCAACAGCGATGCCGCCACCGAGTTTGGACGGGTCGCTCAGATTTTCCATCACATGGATAAGCCCCAGCACCGCCCCCAAAATGCCTATGGTAGGTGAATAACCACCGGCAGCATCCCAGATTTTGGCAGCCTGGCGTTGCTCCATTTCATACAGTGAAATATCGACATCAAGTATGTCTTTCAGGCGTATCGGGTCTATGCCATCGATCACCAGACGCAGGCCCTTGCTGATGAAAGGGTCGGATGAGGCATTCATATAACGCTCAAGGCTCAAAAAACCTTCACGCCTGGCAACCACACTCCAGATCAAAGCATCTGCGATATTTTTTTTACTGCTGTCTGGTGGTTCAGAAACGATCCAGCGCAGCATGCGCACGCCACGCCTGAAGGTATTGAGCCGGCTTTGCAGCAGCACGGCGCCCAGCGTACCCACCACCACGATGACAAAGGCAGCGGGTTGCACCAGAGAAGACAGGCGCCCGCCTTCCATCAACTGTCCGGTGACTATGCCAAATATCACCAGTACCAATCCGATTACGCTAGCCCAGTCCACGCTTTCTCCCTTAAGTATGCCCTGAGCCTGGCAACCGCCTGACTATGTAATTGTGAGACCCGTGACTCTGATACCCCCATCACGGCACCAATTTCCTTGAGATTCAACTCCTGCTCGTAGTACAGACCCATCAGCAGTTTCTCGCGCTCCGGCAAGCTGTCTATCGCACCGATGACGGCGTCACGGAAGTCGTCATTCAGCAAATCCTGCAGCGGATCGCCAGAAAAATCGGAGCAATAGTGGTCAAGGAAATGCTCCTTTGTGTCGGCATCATGAAAGTCTTCGTAATAGACGAGTTGATGCCCGCCGCTGTCGGTCAGCAGGTTCTGGTACTCTTCCAGGCTCAGCTTGAGTGACTTCGCCACCTCGGTTTCCAGCGGTGGCCTGCCCAGCTTTTGCTGTAGCACATTCATGGCATTTTCTATCTTGCGCATGTTCTGGCGCACGCCACGCGGCAGCCAGTCACTACTACGCAATTCATCCAGCATGGCACCCCGTATGCGTTGTACCGCATAGGTTTCAAACTGGGCGCCATGGGTATCTTCGTAGCGGTTAACGGCATCCAGCAGGCCTATCATACCGGCCTGCACGAGATCGTCCACCTCCACACTGGGAGGCAGGCGCGCCTTCAACTGGTAAGCCAGACGCTTGACCAGAGGCGCATGCTCCCTCAAAAGGAAGTTTTTATCTGATTTTCCGCTCGCGGTGTACATTTTTCTGATTACATTCCGAGACCGACACCCAGCTCAGGGACTCCCTCTGCACATAAGGTGGAACGCGCGGTCTTTGCCAATTGTTCAGCCAGCCGGGAGAATGCCAGCGAAGCAAGGGCTTTAGGAAAAGCATCAATCACAGAGCGTCCCAAATGTGCAGCCTTTCTTACGTGTTCATCTTCCGGCACATGGCCAACGTAGTGCAGTGGCACCGCCAGGTAACGGCTGGCCGCCTGCGCCATATTCGTATAAATCAATCTTGCCTCTTTTTCCGATGCACCGGACACTAAAATACCATAACCGCGCCGACCCAGCCTGTTGCTCACACGCTTGATCAATCCATAAGCAGCCTTGATCATGGCAGGATCAGCAGAAACCTGTATCACCAGCTCGCTGTCATCCAGCGTCGCCAGCGGAAAACTGTCATCCAGGTTGATCTCGCTATCCACGATCACCAGGTCCGCACGGTTGGCCGCCACATCAAACACTTTGGACAATTGCCGCGTATTTTCTGGCGGCAGCCATGCATGACGGGCCAGCATCGTCACCGACAGGCCAGCAGCCACCAATTTGACTGCTTCCTTCATTGTACGCTGTTGTCTCGCTACATCCAATAAGGTCTGATCAAGGTTCGCATTCAACCAGGCACCGACACTGTTTTCTGAAGAGCGTGTATCCACCATCAAGACCTGGTTACCCTGGCGTGCCAGTGACACCCCCAGATTCACCAGCATGCCGCTCTTTTCATCTTCCCTCAAGGCGGACAAAAAGGTAAATACCCGTGGTTTTGGCCCCGCCAGCATGCGGCGCAGGCCTTCTGCCTGATCGAAACTAGCCAAGGGACACCTCCTGACCAGCACGTCCTGATGCTTGTGCGGAAACTGCACCCGCCATCAGCAACGGTAATTCTTCATCCAGATAACGGAAAGCTGCCGTCTCACGCTTGAGTTTGAAAGCGCGGTCGATCAAATACAATTTATTGGCTATATGCAGATCCTCGGGCACACGCTGGCCGCTGGCGATGTAATACACCATGAGTTTCTGGCGTATCGCGATATCCAGTGCACCACCGATAGTCGCCGCTTCATCAAGCTTGGTCAGGATGCAGCCTGCCAGGCCATTGCCCTGATAGGCGCGTACAACTTCGCTCAAGGTTTCGCCTGTTGAAGTCGCATTCAGGCACAACAAACGCTTTACCGGAGTGTCTGTTCCAGACAACATCGCCACCTGTTCAGTCACCATTTTGTCGCGCTGACTGACACCGACAGTATCGATCAGGACGGTATGCTTGTTCTTGAGCTCGGACAAGGCAATGCGCAAATCTGCCTCATCCTTGACCGCATGCACCATCACGCCGAGGATTTTGCCGTAGATGCGCAATTGTTCAAAGCCACCGATACGATAACCGTCAGTCGTGATCAATGCCAGCTTGGAAGGGCCATGGCGCATCACGCAACGGGCAGCCAGCTTGGCCGTAGTCGTGGTCTTGCCCACACCGGTAGGGCCGACCAGGGCATACACGCCACCTTTTTCCAGCATTTCGTTTTCATTGTCGATAGTAGAAAGATTGCGCACCAGCACATTCTTGACCCAGTCCAGACCATTTTCAAGCTTGCCAGTTTCAGGCAGTTTTTCTACCAGGTAGCGTGACAGACTGGCGCTAAAACCGGTAGCCAGCAACTCACGCAGGATTTCTGCTTTTTGTGGCTGACGTTTTTGCGTTTGTGTCCAGGAAATTTCTGCCAGCTGAGATTCCAGCATGCTGCGCATGGCCCGGATTTCTGACATGACATCATTCAACTCATTGGCATTGACAGGTGCCTCGATGTCACTGGCAAAGCTGCTCGCACCTGTCTGTGATTTGAAGGTTGGCACATTCATGCTCCGCTCTACTTGCCTTTCCAGAGGGCGATGCAAGCTGACTGCGTCCTCATTCTGGAAGCGTGGCGCAAAGCGTGGCACCTGAGGTACCTGCGGAATTGGCTGCATCTCTGGCATTGCAAGTGCGTCTGCAGCATCCGGTGCAATAGAGTTGATGGCTTCGTCGGCCATGGCCAGAATCTCCACCTTGCCGCCCACATTACGGTTGGACAGGATCACGGCATCTGCCCCCAAAGCATCGCGCAACATGCGCAATGCTTCGCGAGAAGTATTCGCGGTAAATTTTCTGACGTTCATGATTGACCTCCGACCAGACTGGTGACTCTAATGGTTTTTGTTTCAGGTACTTCTGCGTGTGACAAGACTTTAAGTTGCGGCAAATTGCGGCGCAGGAAGCGTGACAGCAAGGCCCGTAATGGCGCGGGCACCAGCAACACCGGTGTCAGGCCCATTTGTTCCTGGTGCTGAGCAGCGGCCTCGGTCTGGCTTGCCAAGGTATCGGCAAGGCCAGGTTCTATGCCTGAGCCATCCGAACCACTGGTTTGCAGGGCCTGCATCAACAGGCGTTCAAGACGGCTGTCCAGGGTCATGACTGTCATCTCATTCCCGGTCGGGAAGATTTGCTGGATGATGGCACGGCCCAAAGCTATCCTGACCTGAGCTGTCAGCTCATTCGCATCCTGGGTATGCATGGCTTGCTCAGACAGAGTCTCAATAATGGTACGCATATCGCGGATATGCACACCCTCGACAAGCAGGTTTTGCAATACTTTTTGCAGGATGGACAAAGGCAGGGCTTTTGGCACCAGCTCTTCCACCATTTTCGGCATGTCTTTTGCCAGGTGATCCATGAGCAACTGTACTTCCTGACGACCCAGCAATTCAGCCGCATGGCTGGTGATCAAATGGTTCAAATGGGTGGCAACCACTGTGCCAGAATCAACCACGGTATAGCCCATTGCTTGAGCCTGTTCGCGCATGGAGGCATCTATCCACACTGCGGGTAGGCCAAAGGCTGGATCATTGGTCAGCGTGCCAGGTAAATTCCCAGTGACCATGCCAGGGTTGATCGCCAGATACTGGCCATTCAATGCCTCACCGGCACCGACTTCAACCCCCTTCAGGGTGATACGGTAGGCAGAGGGTTTCAATTCCAGGTTGTCGCGAATATGTACAGGTGGCGATAAAAAGCCCACTTCCTGAGCAAATTTTTTGCGTATGCCTTTGATACGGCGTAACAACTCACCACCCTGGTTTTTATCCACCAGAGGGATCAGGCGATAACCAACTTCCAGACCCAGGGTATCAACAGGCAGGATATCTTGCCAGGTCGCTTCTTCCATTTCCTGACCAGTGCTGGCAGGAGCATCTACCTTTTCTTCAACCACAGGTGCAACCTGGCCGCGCTTGTTGAGCATATAGCCACCACCAACCAGTATGGCTGCCAGCAGAATAAAGGCGATATGCGGCATGCCAGGTATGATGCCCATGCCGCCAATAATGCCGCCAGTGATGATCATGACCTGAGGTTTGGCGAACAGTTGGCCTATCAACTGACCACTGATATCCTGATCACTGGCCACGCGGGAGACCACGACACCGGCAGCAGTTGAGATAATCAGTGAAGGAATCTGCGCGACCAAGCCATCACCAATCGCCAGCAGCGTATAGTTTTTCAGAGCAGTGGCAAAATCCAGATCATGCTGGACCATACCCACCACCAGGCCACCGACTATATTGATGACCGTGACCATGATTCCCGCAACCGCGTCGCCACGTACATATTTACTGGCACCGTCCATGGCGCCATAAAATTCTGCTTCTTGCGCTACTTCGGTACGGCGGCGGCGGGCTTCCTGTTCGGCGATCAGACCGGCATTCAAGTCCGCATCAATCGCCATTTGTTTACCTGGCATCGCATCCAGGGCAAAACGTGCGCCCACCTCGGCAATACGGCCCGCACCCTTGGTCACTACGGTAAAGTTAATGATGGTCAAGATAACGAAGACAACGATACCGACAGTGTAGTTACCGCCAATCAAAAAGTGGCCAAACGCTTCGATCACTTTACCGGCAGCATCCGGGCCAGTGTGACCTTCTGTCAGCACCACGCGGGTGGAGGCAACGTTCAGGGACAGGCGTAACATCGTACTCACCAGCAGCACAGTCGGGAACACCATGAAATCCAGCGGCTTGACTGTATATAAACTGGTCAGCAAAACGATAATCGCAATCGCAATATTGAAGCTGAAGAACACGTCAAGAATAAAAGCGGGCAAAGGCAAAATCATCATCGCCAGCATCAGGATGATGAGGAAAGGCGCAGCCAGCGCCCTGGTGTTCATGCCATTCATCCAGGCAGGCAAGGTGAAGCTATTCATGCTTGGGCTCCTGCTTGATCAACTGTTTGATTCTGTGCTTGATTTTGCGTTTGATCCTGTATTTGATTATTGGGATCAAGCTCTGGTGGCACATGTAAATCATTTGGTTTGACAGGTTTATTACCGTCACCCTTGCTGTAACTGCGCAACTGGTACACATAAGCGAGTACTTCTGCCACGGCGGCATACAGGGCTTCTGGTATTTCGTCGCCGAGATCAGTGTGTTTGTACAAGGCACGCGCCAGTGGTGGCGCTTCCAGCAGGGGCACATTGTGTTCCTTGGCCAGCTCACGGATTTTTGCAGCGACTGCATCTGCCCCCTTGGCAATGACTTTAGGTGCGCCGTTGCCGCCTTCGGTATATTTGAGGGCGACTGCAAAGTGAGTCGGATTGGTGACGACAACGTCAGCCGTTGGAATCTCAGACATCATGCGGCGGCGTGCCATCTCACGCTGCTGAGCGCGGATTTTCGCCTTGATTTGCGGATTACCGTTGGCCTCCTTGGATTCCTGTATCACTTCCTGATGTGTCATCTTCAGCTTTTCTGCGTACTGCCACATCTGGTAAGGCGCATCAATTGCAGCAATCACTGCCAGCGACCCGACAATAGCCAGAAAACACACACCCATCATGTGGCCTACGTGGGCAGGGCCAGACTTCAACGATTCCAGCGGCAAGGCAAAGATGGCATTCTTTTGCCCCATGATGACGATCCAGGCAACAACGCCAACCAAAATGGTTTTGACAATCGCCTTAATCAATTCCACACCGGCACGGGTAGAAATCATATTACCGAGGCCAGAGATAGGATTCATGCGTGAGAAATTCGGCGTCAGCGCCTTGGTACTGAACAGCCAGCCGCCTATCAACAAAGGTGAACCCAGCGCCACTACCACCAACAACCCGGCAACAGGTGCAAAAGCCATCAGCACCTGCATCAAACTGGCAGCAACCTGCGAAAAAAAGAGTTCATGGTCATAGATGATCGCCCGCTCCAGCGACAGGCCCGACACCAGTGCCTGACTCAGTTGCCGCACCAGGCCATCGCCCATGCCCCAGAGCGCGCCACCTGCTGCCAGCAGGATGGTACAGGTAGATAGTTCGCGCGAACGCGGAACGTCGCCCTCTTCCCGCGCTTGTTCAAGGCGCTTGGGCGAGGCCGGTTCGGTTCTTTCGAGATCGCTATCTTCGGCCATTGCCGACTCCTGTTATTTCCTCAAAGCAAGTGCTGCTTTGATTACGCAAATGTACAGGTGTAATTATTGGCTATGACAGAAGCACAAGATGCGGGGAATAAAGGAGGAAATACCCCTTAGCTCTGGGGAAGGACTGGCCCTTTATGCTTAAAGGACCATGAAAGGGTAATGAATGGCTAAAATCTGAACGCCCGCCTTATGGCAAAGCATCCAGATTTTTTTGAAATCAGTAATTGAAATGCAATTGATCAGGCAGGAACAGCAACAACCGGTCTCGCCACCATACGGTGTATGAAATACATCATGACAGCGGTCAGCAGCACAGTACAAACCAGAATGTCACCCAGCAAATCAAAATGCAATATCACACCACCGTCCGGCTGGCTGACGATCATACCGGCAACCACAGAACCAACACCACCGGCAATTTGCTGCAATGATGAATTGATCGCCATGAATGCACCCCGGCTGTCAGCCGCAGGCACCGCCGACATCATTGCCTGGGCAGGGATCATGCGGGAAAAAATACCGACAAACAGCAAGACATTGACCAGGATAACCATATACAAAGGTGTGACACCAAGCCGGGTATAGATCAGCGCCATGATGATGGTCATTACCGCGCCGAATAAAAATACGCGATATTTACCAAATTTGTCGCTGAGCTTGCCCACCAGAGGGCCAGTAATAATCGCACCGAATCCGGTAACCAGATAAACGATAGGCAATTCCTTCATCGAAATACCCAGGTTATTCACTGAAAAAGCGCTGCTGAATGGCATCAGCATATAGCCGCCAATACTCAGGAAGCCTGTTGCCGCAAATGCAAGCAAATACCTTGGTGTTGCTATCGTGTCTCGCAAATGATGGAAAGGGTTGCGGTCAGATTGCAATTTCAAATGACCGTCTATCGGCTTCAGGTTGGCGATGATAATCACGCCGACCAATGCTGCAATGCCCACGATCATCAGGAAAGGCGCATGCCAGCCCCAGTGAGCAGACAGATAAAGACCAATAGGCAAACCCAGAATCTGGCTACCTGCAAACGCCGACTGCAACACGCCCATGACCCTGCCACGCATGCTGAAAGGGAACAAGTCTGTCGTAATCGCCATCACGATGGAGCCAATGACGCCGCCGAACAGGCCAGTCACGATGCGGGCAAATAACAGGAAGTAGAAATTAGGCGCGATACCGCAAAGGAAGGTACCAAGGATAAAACCAACATAAAAGAACAGCAGCAGTTTTTTACGGTCAAAACGGTCAGCAAAACCCGCTGCCGCAAAACCTGCAATACCCGCGCTAAAGGCATAGGCAGACACCACCACGCCAAATTGTGAAGGCGTGATATTCAATGCCGGCATCAAGATCGCACCCAGGGGTGACATGATCATGAAATCCAGAATAATGGTGAACTGCAAGAAGGCCAGTATGGCGAGTACAAATTTTTGATAGCCAGTAAACTGCGCTGGCGGTTCGGTAGAGACAGCTTGATTCATATTTTCTTTCTTTTGGATGAAAACTCAGACTCCAGGTCATGGTCTGAGTTCATATTTTTATATAGTCTAGGCAGCTTTCCTGAAGCTGTCGTTTTGTAAAAGCACGTCCTGGTTTCCGGTAAAGAATTCCCTGAAAAACGGTACGGCTTCATAGGAATGAAAGACCCTGGTAAATTGCATGGTCTCTGCTGCGGTCTCCGCATTCCGTGAGCGCATTTCTATTTCATAAGCAGCAATGGCGGTCTGCATGTCTGACATATCCGGGTTCAGCAATTGGGTAGCCAGTACCAGGGCATCCTGCATTGCCATATTCACACCCTCGCCCGCATATGGCGGCATGACGTGGGCGGCGTCACCGAGCATGGTCAGGTTAGGCAAAGAGGGCCAGCTTTGATCAAGCGGCGCACAGAATTGCGGGCGTGGCACGAAAGGCAGGCTGGCATGCCGGAACAACTCAGCCCATATATTGCTCCAGCCTTTGAATTCCTGCTGAAACCACGCCAATACCTGCGCCCGGTCAGAAAAATCGATACCGCATTGCGTACTCCATTGTTGATCGGCTTTATGCCCGGTGTAAAAAGCGACACTGCCATCGCCTTTCAACACAATGAACAAAGTCTTTTCATCATCGAGCACACAGACTTTTCCACCGTCGAGCAATTCATACAATTCAGGAATCGTGTTTGCTACGTCTGAAACATTCCCTTCCAGCACAGTCACACCAGAATACTCAGGTGCAAGCGGCGTGATATAGGGACGTATTTTTGAGTTTGCTCCATCGGCAGCGATGAGCAAATCAGCAGTGAATTGATCGCCGTTTTCAAACGATATCTCCACTGATTCATCTGTCCTCTGCAAAGACGAGAAGCGGGCGTCCCACACTACTGTGTCTTCAGCCAGCGCAGCTAGCAACAGATTTCTCAACGGGCCACGGTCTATCTCTGGCCTGTCATTGCTCTCAGCCCCAAGCTCATCGATAATGACTGCAGCCTGCGCATCCACAAACAGCATTTTTTCAGCACCAGGACGATACGCATGCTCAAATGCTTCCATCAAACCTGCAGCACGCAAGGCTGACAAGCCTGAGCCTTCATTCAGATTCAGGGTTGCACCCTGCACTCTGGCGAACTGGTTAATATCTCTTTCAAACACCTTCACTTTTGCGCCCTGCATCTGCAACAGCCGGGCCAGCGTCAGCCCGCCTGGTCCGGCACCTATGATGGCGATTTGCTTGTCTTGTACAGGAGTTTTTTGATGGATTTGAGTCATTGCGGTCATCCTGGTTTTTTTATCCACACATTGCGCACGACCTCAGGCCACATACATGTATTGCGGCTTGAACTTGCGGCTTAATGGATAGACGTTTTGAAATTGCAAATATTGCAGGGAGCTCAGGATTTTTTTAGCCACAAAACCATTTCCCGGAATTTTGCCTTGATCTGCATCATAAGTTAATCAAATTAAAAAGTAAAGTGACTTAATTATTTTATTCAGATAATTAATTCTGTTAAAATGAGGCACCAATCCGGTACAAGCTTGAATGGAAATAAAATGGAACTGAAATGGGACTGAGGGAATTGAAAAAGGCAAAAACCAGGAAAATGATTTCTGACCTGGCGACCGGACTATTCATAGAAAAAGGTTACGATCAGGTAACGACGGCAGAAATTGCCCGCCTTGCTGAAGTGTCAGTACCTACCCTGTTCAAATATTTCCCGACCAAAGAAACCCTGGTGTTCGACGAAGAAGACGAGCGCGAAGCACGACTGATTGCTGCAGTCACAGACAGAAAAGCAGGTGTCTCGATACTTGACGCATTGCTTGAGTATTTCTCAAGCTACATGGCATTTGATGAAACCAAAAAGAAAGAAGTCAAGGCCTTCAGGAACCTTATCCATTCCACGCCAGATTTATATGCTTACGCAAAGCAAGTCTGGATGCGCTATGAAAAATCACTCGCTGTAGCACTCCAGCAAGAAACCAGGAACAAGCTGGAAAAAGCCGAGGCAGAAGCCCTGGCACACTTTATCCTCGATGCATTTCATCGCTCAAAAGATTCAGAAAACCCAAAAGCTTCGCTGCATGCCTTGTTCAATATGATGAAGAATGGCTGGAAAGAGTAGTCTGCCTTAATGCACGCCTGTCTTGTCAATTTCAGACCGGCTCCTGTGCCGTAAGGCTGGTTTCTATGAATGCCCTTGCCGTCGCCGCCGCATAGCCTTGCGGCATGATATCTCCCGCTGCACTGGCAAGTTGAAATGCGCCTTCCATGAAGGCCAGCAAACCAGCAGCCAGCTCAGGCACATGATCTATGCGCTTTTTCTGATCGCGCAGACAGGCTGTCAACAAAGCCTGTATCAATTCCAGCTCGGCAGCTATGGCCTCCTGGAACACTGCCCGCACCTCCGGCTGCCGGACGGCTTCGGCACCTATCACCACCCAGGCAGAAACCGCCTCAGGCAAGGCACCTTCGCCTTTGGCCAGACGGGCATTGATGTACGCCAGCAATTTGTCTTGCGGTGTACTGGCCGCTGCAGCCATCTCTTCATAGCGGATACGCGACAGGCCAGCCAGCAACTTGACCAGGTAAAGCAGAATCTCGCCCTTGCTCTTGAAATGATAATGAATCAAACCCGGAGCCAGGCCAGCCTGCCTGGCAATGGCGAGAATGGTTGCCTTTTCATAACCATGCTCCGCCATGACAGACAGCAGCGCAAAAACAATCTCCTTACGGCGCTGCTCGGTATTGGATTTTCTCGACATAATGAAGGCTTACCCGTTATTTTGGTTATCAAACCAAATTCTACTTGGTTTCACTTATGCAAAGCGCAAGAATGCAAACAAAGTATTCCGGGTCAAATAACAGATAAAAATTCGGGCAATTGCAGAATACAATCTTGCCGTATGAAAACAGGAATTTTGAGACAGCATCCAGATATCCATCTTCATGGTACGAAATGATTCCATGATGCCAATACAAGAAATAATCTGCTTATCAAAATGCAATGCCCTCATTGCGCCACTTAAAGAAATGCCATTTGACAGCTGAACTGTCGTCGAGATTACCTATGCTGCACCGCTTTACACAGTTTGTCTGCCTGCTGATATTGTCACTGCTCGTCCAATTGCCTGCAGTTGCAATGGAAAAGGCCGACGCGAACAAACCCGTGGTCAAACTCTTCCTGCAAGAAAACCTGGACATACACGGCCGGCAATTGCCGCTGGACCGAGACCTGGAAGCCATCCTCATTTATTTTGAACGTGAATCCGGCATACGCTTTGACAAGCAGTTGCTGCCATGGAACCGTGCACAACTCATGGCGCAAAATGGTGAAGGCATGATTTTTGGCATCTCAAAATCCCCTGATCGATTGAAGCTGTATCATTTCTCCATCCCCGTCGTCAGCGAAAAAATCTGGGCGATCACCTATGGTGACCCCCAGCCCAACTTTCAATCAGTGGAAGATTTGCGCGGCAAAACTGTCAGCGTAGGCCGCGGCTTCAGCCACGGCATGGATTTTGAAAAAGCCAAAAATGTCATATTCCAGGTGCAGGAAGACTTCTCTCCACCCCCTGCCCGTTTTAAAAACCTCATGAATCACCGCAGCGACATCATGCTCTGGCCGGTGCGCCAGTTGCAACATGCCAAGCAGGTAGAAGCCTACCTGCGCGACCAGCTCATCCCAAGCTTCAATGACCCTGAACTGACGGGCAAGACCTTCTACGTATCAGCCAAACCCGTGTTTTACGACACCACCCATTTCGCCGCAGCGAATGGCAGATATGAAGCAGAAATGGAAAAATTGAATGTCGTCATACGCAAGGGAACTGCGAATGGAAAACTGTCTAAATTACTGACGAAGTTTTATTAAGAATAAGGCAGCAAACGCAGTTTCAGCATGAATGAAAAAACGCCGCACCATTTAACAACTGGTGCGGCGTTTTTTATGCTAAATCTGAATTTATCAACGGCTAAATTCTTTCAAACGATCACTGAATGAGCGCCCCTGAGAACCGTTGGTTGATTCAAAACGGTTACGCATGACCTTATCCAGATTATCAAGACGGTCAGTTGGCGACGGGTGCGTTTTAAACAATAAGTTGAAATTACCATCCTGTGCACTCTGTGCTTGCAGAGTTTGTAAGACATTGGGTAAACCATAAGGGTCAAAACCTGCGCGAGCGGCAATTACTACCCCTACACGGTCAGCAGCATACTCATCTCCCTTATCAAAACCTTTGGTTATCATATCCTTGCCGAGATTGACTGCCATACTTTTAAATTCTGCCAGATTACCTTTGAACTTACTACTAGCGAAATCACCCGCAACATCTACCCATGCTTTTGATTGCATGGCATTCACGTGATGTTTCAATACAACGTGAGCAATCTCGTGCGATAGCACACCAACCAATTCGGCTTCATTACGCATGCGCGCCAGCAACCCTTTGGTGACAAAAATCTTCCCGCCCGGTGTAGCAAAAGCATTGAAACCTACATCATCAAGCACGCCAAAAGTCCATGGCAAATCAGGCCTCTCGGTTTGCGATGCCAACCAGCGCCCCAGAGTATTTACGTAGCGCTGCAAAGCTGGATCATTCAGCAAAGGTTTCGCCCCCAACAAGACAGCAGCAAACTCATTACCTATTTCGATTTCTTTTGCCTCATCTATCCCAGCATTTTCAATGATGGGTTTAGCTTTATCAAATATGTCACCAGCGACACCCGTTTTTCCTCTTGTGGCGTCGAGAATCTGACCGAAAATACCACCTTGTGCGATTGCAGAACCGCATAGCACCAAAGTCAGTCCGGCAATCGCAAGTTTTTGTAATGTACGCATTTAATTGCCCCCTCTTTTTCCAGCTTTATCCTGGCTTGAATATTCGACATTGCTAGCAACCAGTGGTGATCGCTGGGCGAATGTCTGTGCGCTGTTTTTATCGGTCGCAAATTTCTGCATTTTCTGTAGCTCGGCATAATTTGGTGAGGCCCTGCGTATATCTTCCTCATCCAGACCTTTGACACCGTTGCCGACCGTACTGGTATTGGACGTACGCCCACTGCTCGTTAATGAGCCCAGCAGGTTACCGCCAGAAGCTGGTGCTGCATTACTGTTGGGGCTGGCATCCAGACGCAAAACCGCGTTTCTGACCCACCCGCCTTGCCCGGCAGAAGTTTTCACCTGAGCCCACGCACCGCTGTGCTGAATGATATCCACTTTGGACTGGTTGGCCAAGGTGCCGATGACAGCGCCATCGACACTAGCCTTGTCCATTAACTCGGTAGATTTGGAAGTAGTCGCGGACTCGGCTAGCGCATTGCCAGTCAGCATGGCTGCCGCAATTAAAATTGGTATCTTCATGGGATTTTCCTCAGAGGTTCGTACAATTCAACTTCTGCAGCCCTGCCCTTGACGGCAAACGAGCCACGCAAACTAAAAGTAATATCGGCATTGTCGCCGCAGGCCAGCATGGTTTCTTTGGTTACCAGGGCTCTGGCAATGCCCTTGGTCAGGCCCTCTACCCGGCTGGCGAGATTGACGTTGTCGCCAATAGCGGTGTAATCGAGCTTGCGTTTGGCACCAATAAAGCCTACCACAGCAGTTCCTGTGTGTACACCGATGCCCACGTCAAAGTCAGTCAGGTCTGAATCTTCTTCCGCAAGCAGCTCTTGCCTGAAGGCAAGTAAGTTATCCTGCATTTCCAGGGCGGCGGCTACAGCATGGGAGGCATGCTCGGGGTCATCCATAGGGGCGCCCCAAAAAGCCATGATGCAGTCGCCTATGTATTTATCCAGCGTACCACCATGCTTCCAGACGACTTCTACCTGGCGTTCAAAATAACGGTTAAGAATATTCACAACATCTTGTGGGGCCTTGCTTTCTGCCAGCGTGGTAAAACCACGTATATCAGAAAATAGCACGGTGATAAGGCGCATCTGGCCCGAGAGACTTTCTACCGTCTCGCCGTGATCCACGATCTTGCGTACCACCTGGGGATTAAGGAAGCGGCCAAACAGTGACACGGTACGGTCACGGGTGCGGCGCTCGCGCAGGTAACCGGCAAGTGCCGCCGACACAAACCAGGCCCAGGCAAAGATCAGGGGAGTCACTACCGGCAACATCCAGTGATGGGCTACCATCTGGTCTGCAAGATACACTGCCGCCAGTGACAATATCAGCAAAGCACCACCCGTGAGGCCCGGATGCAGACGCTGCCGGAATGCCAGCACCAGCAAGGCAATCAGCCCAAACCCGGCAGCAAAAGGCCATTGGGGAGGTACCTGAAGTATGCTGCGCCCATTTTTTAAATTATCCATGGCAACAGCCAGAATATCGACACCGGGATAACCAGGTGCCAGCGGCGTTAAGTGGTGGTCAAACAGCCCAGGAGCCGACGAACCTATGATGATAATCTTGTTGCGAAAGAGCTGGTCAAGAGCTGCTTCTGCCCCCGGTGCTAAATGCTGTCGTTCTTCTGTGAGAGTTTTAAACAAATCAGCATAGGCAAACCGCTTGTGTCCCTGCGCAGGCCAGAACATCTGAAAATTTGCGCCTTGCGGCAAAGTAAAGCCCAGATCCTGTACAACCCGTGCTGGCAGTGACGGCACATGCCAGCCAGCCACATCGGCATACAGGCGATAACGCCGCACCACGCCATCAGCATCAACCATACTATTCACCAGACCCAAACGCCAGGCACTACGCTCTATCGCCAGTGGCAGTTGCATGCTGACCTTGGCGTTTGCCTTACCCTGATTTTTCATGGCAAAAGCATCTTTTAAATCAGCCAAGGCGATAGCATCGCTGCTATTCGCATCGTCCAACAGCAAGCTTTGTTGATAAGCATGCGGAAAATCCCGGATCTGATCCGATAGAAATGCATCACTTTTTGGCGACCCCAAATCACGTTCCTGAAAGCTGATATCGAACGCGATCGCTTTGGGAGAAAAACCAGCGAGTGCCTCCAGCAAAAAACCATGTATCTCTCGCTTCCATACCCACAGACCAGCAATTTTTTGCATGGCCAGCATGCTGGGATCATCAATATCCACCACCACAATATCAGGATCAGGCTGATATGTCGGGGCATGGTGCCGGAGATACACATCCCCCAGGCGCGACTCTGTCGTCGCCAGCAAATTCAGGCCAAACAATTCCCCTGCCATTGCCACCAATAGCAATAGCGTCAGCGCGGCATACCAGCGTATGGTTGCACTTTGGATGAAAGGGAACAGGATTTTCAGCATGCCTTAAGGCTTATACAGGTAAAGTCAGATGTGAATTCAACAGACAATTTCTCATCGTCAGAAGTTTACACTTGTTTATTGCACAAAAACCATATTTGCCGGCAACAGCATTTAAGTTCCTTGAAATCTGTGGATTTACAGACATAAGATCGGGCAGTTATCTCATCGCTAGGACACTGACAGGCACATTTCACTCCGATCAAGAGCAGTAGCAAAACCGAAACCCATATTGAACAATGCAGAAAAATATCTGCCTGTCTCGAACTGGGCTTGCTGGCTAATGATCTGAGATTGACCTGCTACAAATTGCAGGTACAAAAACCCGGAATGTTGACACTAAAACCCCTTGCAGGTGGCGACACATTCAGCGACACTAGCCGGCCTGACATCAAGCTTCACACTTGGCCAAGTTCAAGACTGCATACCACTCCATGATTAAAACCATTCCTGTCGATTGACACCCGCGAGTCAGACAAGTCATAGCGCAACATCAAAACCCGGCCTTACACTATTCCTGCATCAACGACACAATAATGCCCCACAAAAGAATCAACGGCCTCGACACCCTGCGCGCCATCGCCATATTGCTGGTACTCATGTCACACTACTGTGGCTTTGTCAGCAAACACCAGACCTTTGGTTTTGCGGGCGACATAGGCTGGGCAGGTGTGGATTTATTTTTTGTATTGAGCGGCTACCTTATAGGCAACCAGATCATGTCTGGTATCGCAAAAGGCGAGCCGCTGTCGCTAAAGAATTTTTTTGCCCGGCGCCTGCTGCGCACCCTGCCCAATTACTATGTTGTGCTGGCAGCGTATTTTATTTTTCCCGCAGCACTGGCTGGGCGCAGCACCTCATCAATATGGCAGTTCCTTACATTCACCCAAAACATAGGGCTGGAATATGGGCAAACCTTTACCCATTCCTGGTCGCTGTGTATAGAAGAACAGTTTTACCTGATACTGCCCATAGTCAGCCTCATCCTGATCAGACTCAAGAGCCCACTATGGCTGGCCTGGGGGCTGCTCATTGCAGCAATAGGCGGCGGTATGCTGTTTCGCGGCATGGCATTTATGGATGGGCATCCTGCATTTGATGCGCAAGTTTACTACTCCAGCTTTGGCCGCTTTGATGAACTGCTCCCCGGCGTCGCCATCGCCATGCTCAAGAATTTTCACACAGGTTTATACGACAGGCTCATGCGTCACGGCCAGGCCATATTCATCACCGGCTTGCTCGCCGCTGGTGGCGTGCTGTATTGCATCAGCAACAGCGACTACAACAAACTGCTGATCGTCAACTCACTGGGCTTTTCAGCAATAGCAATCAGCTTCGCCATCCTCACGCTCGCTGCTCTCAGCCCCAACAGCTATCTACACCGCCTGCGCCTGCCCGGCGCCGCGCAACTGGCGTTATGGTCGTATGCGGTATATCTGGTACACAAACCTGTGTTCATGCTGATTGGTGAACAGTTAGCCAAGCGGCATATAGACGCGAATGCGCCCTTGACTATTATTCTGGTCACTGTTGCGGGGGTATTTGGTGGATGGTTGTTGTATAGAATGGTAGAGACACCGTTCATGCAACTACGGGCGCGTTGGTTTCCAGGCACAGTCGGGCAGACACAGACTGACCAACCAATTCAACGGCCCGCTTAGTTTGATCTGAGTATAAAAATCAGATTACGGCTCGCCCATTTTTTGATGACGAGCCATCTCTTCTTGGCTCAATCTTAAAAACCGTGCTGCATTGTTGTACAAAATATCTCTTTTTTGGTCGGCGCTCAGGAAAGCTGCATTTTCAATCACCTTGACCGAACGCTCGATCACGCCAGGCCATACCATTTGGTCAGACCCGAACATGACGCGCTTGCCAAAACCGGCATTGACGATCGCTTGCAAGTAAGCATAGAAGGCTGCGGGTGGCTGGGTATAAACGATAACACCAACATCCACATAGACTTGTGGATGCGCGTAAAGAACCGCCAGCATGTCATCAAATTTAGGGTAGCCAGCGTGCATGATGTAGACGCGCAGTTTTGGATGCCGCACCAGAACCTCTTCTATCGTCAGGGCACTATGTAGTCGCGCGCGATAGTTGACACTGCCGAGGTAGATAACTCCTGGTGGACCAGTGCCGATATGAATACCAACCGGAATATCCAGTTCTTCCGCCAGCGCCCAATATGGTTCCATGCGTGGATCGTCGGGCGCTATACCCGCATATTGATTGGTGATTTCGCCCAGTACTGCGAGCCGCCCTTCCTTGTTCAGCGCGCGCATGTCTTCAGGTGTAGCCTTAGATATGCCAAGTTGAAACTCAAGCCCGGGAATGAATCTGCCGGGCGCAGCATTGCGCCATGTCGCCACGCGCTTTGCAGAGCCGCTCAACACACCAACGATGTTCAGTTTTTCCATCGCTGCAATGGTCTCGTCCATCAGGGCCTTATCTGTCAAAGGCGACCAGACTGGATCTTTGCATGGCGGTTTTTTGAACATCTCCATGAACACGTCTGCATAAGAAGACTTGGCAGGATCCCATGCGGGAAAATTGGAGATAGGAGTACACATCCCCAAAGGCGGTGGCCCCTGATCACCCGCACCCATCGCATGCATATGCACGTCAATGATAGGCGGGCGTACCTGGGCAAACAGCGAAAGAGGCAAAAGCAACGTCACAAGTAAAATGAGGCGAAATTTCATATCATCCCCTGAAATAGTAAATAAATAACAACTATTAAACTGCGATTAAAATGAGGCCGAATTGACTGGTGCTGGCTAATTGTACTAAAAAGCTGATGTTAATTATTAAATAATATGCGCACCATTCTTTATTCCTCCAAAAATAGAAGAATCACCAAAAAATCGATGGGCTCTTGTGCATTGAAGTTGTGCAGACTACAAGATACATACTCGAATCGCAATGTGATAAATGATGCTACAATCACAATACTGACGCAAGAAAACAAAGATAAACTAAACCTGATTTCGATGCCAGTTATTTGCGCTGCAAATTACAGCCCACATCAGATTAGACCGAGCCCGACACCGCCTCACCCGGAAGGAGTATGACTTTGGAAAGACGCACTTTCTGCATCAGTGCCGCAGCGTTTGCCGCCGCCATACAATCCTCTTCATCCTACGGAGCATCCAGCATGAACAGACGCGCCATCAATCCTTCAAAGACTGGCTGGGCACACGGCCACGAGGTATCCAACCCTTCACGCATCCTCTTCATTAGTGGCCAGGTACCAGAAGCAAGTGACGGCACCGTCCCAAAAGATTTCAAAGATCAATGTCGTCTGGCTTGGGCCAATGTCGAAAAGCAGCTAATAGCAGCCGAGATGACACTCAACAACATCGCCAAGATGACGATCTTCCTGTCTGACCGGCGCTATATCCAGGATGCCTACGAAGTGCGGGCAGAGGTGCTTGGCAAAAACACTGTGCCACCTGCCATGACCATACTCATTGCGGGTATCTATGATGAAGCCTGGCTGCTGGAGATTGAAGCGATCGCGGTTGCATAGGCCGGGTGTGTTTCCTTCGGTTCTTCAGCTCGCTCAAGCCCCCCAGATAGTGACTCCGGTCACGCGACTGCTTGTATAGCATGGCAAATGGTGACCTGAACGACAGTAACAAATTTCTTCTCGCGAAAGCACATGTTGCTTTCGCTTTTAAAAGCTTGAACTTAACGTGATTCTTTCGACTCAAAGTCCCTCAGCAATGAAATAATCGCTAGTTTAGATGCCATAATAAATCCATCCTTTAGCGTAGCAGGATCCTTTACCCATTCCTCCAAAGTATGAATTGGCAATTCAGTCGTTGCGCCGCCAACAAATTCCTCTTGTTTCCAAACTATTTTTCCATGCTGATCTGACAAGGTTGCCATTATTTTTACCGATGGCCTCATATCATTAGAAACCCTAACCTTTACGCAATCCGTACTCGACGATACTCAGGGTAATTTCGTAGTCACTCTTCTCCTTTATTTTTGAAGAAAGAATTGTGTGCTTTAATTCCTCCAGAAACTGCGCCTGCACTATTTCTCTAATATCTATTTTTTTGTTTTTGAGATCAACATCCGCAGCCAAGTAATGTGCATATTTACCGAATACGCATCAATGCATGAGGTCTATAGCTCTAGCCCAAGTTTACAGTCATCAAAATAAAACGCCGCTCAGATTAACTGAACGGCATTAGTGTGGAGCTGCTTTTGATTGCTTACTGCCGGTTTAATGATTATTTTTGTTGAAAGTTTGGCTTAACTAATACATAGGTAATTTCTTCACGATTAGCCTTCAAAACCTTCAGCTTCACATCGCGAAATACGATCACCGAAGTACCATCAGGATCTATTTCGTAAGTTAAATCTTGCGTGAATGCCGGACGAGCCAGACCTCCTTTAAATTCACGATAGGAGATACGGATCTCTCCTTTCGATACGCCCTGGTACAGCATCTCTGTAACATAATCAAATTCTTCAATCGATCGCGTCTCTATCGTCTTTGTCTCTGCCACAAGTTCATAGGCTGCAGGGGCGTCCATTTTGTGTCGAATATTGTATGTTGGGTATACCGACACATCAAATTTTCCGTCGTTATCTGTGTCGACGAAACAGCCTGACATTTTCCCAAGGTCCGTCTCATACTGCCCAGCAGGATTAACACAAATCATCGGAAATCCAGAATCCCCCCACTTAGTCAACATCCCAGTAAGTCCGGGAAGCGCAGACACTTTACGAAACATTTCCAAAAAACCCCAAGTAGAACTCGCTGGTTCCAGCAGTTTAATAGTCCCCTTGGGTATAGTCTTTGTCGTGTCTCGAATTGCGCCAAAACGAACTAGGTTGTCACCGACACGTCGGGTAGTAGGGATATCAGGACTTGGATCAGTAAATAATTGCACCTTTAATTTTTCAGATACAACTTCAGTGCTGTTACCTATAGTTTGCCCTATTGCAACCGCGCCAATCAAAGAGGTGCTTAACAAAAGAAAGGCAGCGACAATTCGCAAGCCAACAAGTCTTGAAAGTTTTTTCATTTATTTTTTCTAAATTTAAGATTCGAATAATTTGCCGGTAACGGCAGATCATGAGGTCGTAAAAAGGAATTTTGCGCACAATAACTCCATTTTGCGGAAAAAACAACCGCAAAATGTTAGTTACGACGATAGAGGAAAGTATGTGGTGCCCGAGGCCGGAATCGAACCGGCACGCCCGCTATTAACGAAGCGGCGGATTTTAAGTCCGATGTGTCTACCAGTTTCACCACTCGGGCCCACTACTACAACCTGCTTAGCGAAACGCTAAGTCGGGTTCTGGAAAAAAAGCGCTCTAAAAGCGCTTTTTGTATTTGGAGGCGGGGGTCGGGATCGAACCGGCGTCTACGGCTTTGCAGGCCGCTGCATAACCACTTTGCTACCCCGCCAGGGGTGCTATCTCTGCTAATCGTCTAATGTGATTTTATCACGCTTGATGATTGCTGAAATGCGGTGCAACTTGAACAAAAAAGGGAAGCCTTGCTTCCCTTCAGAATCTGGAGCGGGAGAAGAGTCTCGAACTCTCGACCTCAACCTTGGCAAGGTTGCGCTCTACCAACTGAGCTACTCCCGCAGATGTGCTGCTGATACTTCAGGTACTACGCCATTTTGGAGCGGGAGAAGAGTCTCGAACTCTCGACCTCAACCTTGGCAAGGTTGCGCTCTACCAACTGAGCTACTCCCGCATTTTTACTACTGTATTACTTTACTGCTTTTCGCTGCCATTCCAAAACTTTGGAGCGGGAGAAGAGTCTCGAACTCTCGACCTCAACCTTGGCAAGGTTGCGCTCTACCAACTGAGCTACTCCCGCATCGCGAAGACCAGAATTATATATCATCCAGCCATTCTGTCAACTACCCATTCCAAGATCACTGCGCGCTTATTCAACGCTTACTCAACGATCATTCCACGCTTATCCCATTTTGTCGGTAGTTTCCTTGATTAAAGGCCATGCCTTGCGCAAATAATAAAACATGGACCAGACTGTGAGGATGGCGGCAATAATCAATAACCATGAGCCAAAGAAGCTGGTATCGATTACTCCGAACAAGACATCGTTAAATAACAGCATAGGTATCGCAGTCATTTGTGCCGCTGTCTTGATTTTGCCAAGAGAGCTGACTGCGACTGACTTGGAGGCACCAATCAGTGCCATCCATTCACGCAGCGCAGAGATCGTGATTTCACGGCCTATGATAATGAAAGCGAAAACAGTATTGACGCGATCCAGCTGAACCAGTGCCAGCAATGCACCTGCCACCATCAGTTTGTCTGCCACCGGGTCAAGGAAGGCACCAAATGAGGAAGTCTGGTTCCACCGCCTTGCCAGGAAACCGTCAAACCAGTCGGTTACCGCCGCAACAATAAAAATCGCGGTCGCAACGACGCCTTGCTCAAACCGGGTCAACCAGACTTCAGGCAGGTAAAAAACACCGACCACCAGCGGTATCAGTGCGACACGTAGCCAGGTCAGCAGGATAGGAAAATTGAAAGGCATGTCTTTTTTGGTTTTTATTCGGTTTATGCATCAGGCTCGCTGACTACAATGCCAGCATCTGACGCAATTATATTTCCCTATCGCAGCCGCTTGTAAATTTCTTCTGCCAATTGGCGGGAAATACCTTCGACACTGGCCAAATCGGCGACGCTGGCATCGCTGACCCCCTTTAAACCTCCAAAACGCACCAGCAAACGCTGGCGGCGCTTGGGGCCTATGCCCTCTATCTCTTCCAACTGCGAGGTCTGTCTGGCCTTGTCGCGCTTGGCACGCATGCCGGTAATGGCAAAGCGGTGGGCCTCGTCGCGGATCTGGGCAATCAGCATGAGGGCGGCAGATTCTTTACCCAGTTCCTTTTCTGTGCGGCCATCGACAAACACCAGGGTCTCAAGACCTACCTTGCGGCCCTCACCTTTGGCGACGCCGACGATGAGGCTGATATCGAGACCAAGCTCGACAAAGACTTGCCTGGCAATCTCGACCTGGCCTTTGCCGCCGTCAATGAGCACGATATCTGGCATGCGGCGTTCATTGGTCTCGTCACCACTGGCATCACCACTAGCGACTTTTTCATAGCGACGGAACAGCACCTGGCGCATGGCGGCATAATCGTCGCCTCCAGTAATATCCTTGATATTGAAGCGGCGGTATTCACTGTTTTGCATGGCATGGTGGTGGAACACCACACAGGATGCCTGGGTAGCTTCGCCCTGGGTGTGGCTGATATCAAAACACTCCACGCGCAATTCTTCAAGGTTTTCTACATCGAGCTCCAGCACACTTGCCAGGGCGCGCGTGCGGGCCTGTTGCGAGCCCTGCTCTGACAGCATGCGCGCCAGCGCCAGCCGGGCCCCTTTGACTGCCATATCCAGCCAGGCGCGGCGTTGCTCTTGCGGCTGAAAAGACAAGTGAATACGATGACCGCATTGCTCGGCCAGTGCCAGTATCAAATCAGGTGCATCGAGTTCCACATTCATGACGAGCGTTGCTGGAATGAATTGATCGACATAATGTTGCGCCAGAAAGGCAGAGATGACCTCGACTTCGATTTCATTTTCTGCGACGCTGAGGGCATCATCGACATGCGTGGGGAAATAAGCCCGGTCACCCAGATGCCGCCCGCCCCTGACCATGGCCAGGTTGACGCAGGCACGACCGCCCTCCACTACCACAGCGAGAATATCGATATCAACATCGCCGGCGGTTTCCATGCTTTGCTGATGCAAGACTTTGGACAGGGCCTGCATTTGATTGCGCACTGCGGCTGCCTGCTCGAATTTGAGCTCCATGGAAAAATCCAGCATCTTTTTTTCCAGAGTCTGCATGACTTCGAGCTGGCGGCCGCGCAAAAAGTCTGCGGCATTGTTGACGTCTTGCTGGTAGTCTTCTGGCGTAATAATCTTGACGCAAGGCGCGCTGCACCGACCGATCTGGTGCAACAGACATGGGCGGGTGCGGTTGGAGAATACACTGTCTTCGCAACTGCGCAGCAAAAAGACTTTCTGCAAAATCTGCATCGATTCCTTGACAGCCCAGCTGGATGGAAACGGTCCGAAGTATTGGTGTTTTTTATCGATCGCACCACGGTAATACATCATGCGTGGCGTTTTTTCTGTGGTGATTTTCAGATATGGATAAGACTTATCATCACGAAACAGGATGTTATAACGCGGCTTTAAGGCCTTGATGAGATTGTTTTCAAGGATCAGGGCTTCCGCTTCGCTGCGGGTGACCGTGGTTTCAAGTTTTGCGATTTTCTCTACCATCATCGCAATGCGCGGGCTGGAGAGGTTTTTGAGAAAATAGCTGGAAACACGTTTTTTTAAATCACGCGCCTTGCCGACGTACAGCACTTGGTCATTGCTATCAAAATAGCGATATACACCCGGCAGGTTGGGTAATTTGGCAACCAGATCGAGCACCTGCTGGCGTGCTTCTGAGATATTTGGTTCGGTCATGATGCATTCAATCTGCGGCGCTGGTAGAAGGTAGAAGGTAGAAGCCGCTACTTTAGCAGGGATTGTTCAGTTCGATGATGACGAAGGCAATGGCGTAATCAGTTTCATCACTAACAGAGATGCTTGCCTTCAGATTACGCTCCTGCATCCACGCCAGCATATTGCCATTGACCTGCACCTGAGGCTGGCCCTGGTCATTATTCAGGGTTTGCATGACATGCCAGTTCATGGGGTCACGCATGCCCATGCCAACGGCTTTGGAGAAAGCTTCTTTTGCAGCAAACCGGGTGGCCAGATAACGCAGGCCGCGTGCTTCGACCAGGGTTTTGCGTTCGCGATAAATCACCAGCTCTTCTGGTCCCAGGATTTTTTCAGCAAAGCGTTCACCGTTGCGCGCAATGGCTTCTTGCATGCGCGAGATTTGTACGATGTCGGTGCCTATGCCGTAGATCATGTCAGGCCGCTCTATGCAAGCTTGCCAGGCGAGCCTTGACCATCAGGGCCTTCATGTCGCTGATGGCTTTTTGCCAGCCTACGAACAAAGCGTGCGCAACAATGGCATGGCCTATATTCAATTCTGAAATTTCAGGGATGGCAGCGATTGCGGCAGTATTAGTCATGTGCAAGCCATGGCCGGCATTCACTTTCAAACCGTGGCGTATGCCAGCAATAGCGGCTTGTGATATGCGCGCCAGCTCTTTCGCCTGCAACGCTGGATCAGCCGCATCAGCATAGCGTCCAGTATGAATTTCTATGACACTCGCGCCTGCCTCTGAACTGGCCTGTATCTGCTGCTCATCTGCATCAATGAATAGTGACACACGTATGCCTGCCGCCTGCAATTGCCTGATCGCAGCCTGCACTCTGGCAAAATCACGGGCGACATCCAGGCCACCTTCTGTCGTGACTTCTTCACGGCGTTCTGGCACCAGGCAAACGTCTTGCGGCAGGATGCGGCACGCCAGATCCAGCATTTCATTATTGACGGCTGTTTCCAGGTTCATGCGCGTCAAGATGCGTGGGCGCAATTGTTCTACGTCTGCATCGCGGATATGGCGGCGGTCTTCACGCAGATGCAGGGTGATGCAATCTGCGCCTGCTTCTTCTGCCAGCAAGGCGGCTTGCAAGGGATCCGGATAAGTCGTACCGCGCGCATTGCGCAGAGTAGCGACGTGATCAATATTCACGCCCAGTTCTATCAACTGGCTTTGTTGATGGATATTCATAGATTTTGCAAATCAATCAGTATTTGCCGTGTGTTCAGTGCAGCACCATGCAAGTGATGGGCAAGCAAAAAGCGCATCAGCAACTTGCTTTGTAGTTGCGTGCTTTGCTCAGTATAGTCGCCGCGCTGCATGGCCAGCAAAGTTTTGCCACTGACCCTGGGCACGCTGTCTGCATGCATGGCAGGCCTGGGGCCGCGTTCAGGATCAAGCACATAGAATTGCTCTGCCTGTACGCGTTCACGCTGTTGCGTACAACGAGTCAGATCACCCAGCAAACCGGATTCGCGCAGCAAGGCCAGCTCAAAGCGGCGCAGCACGATGGTAGCTGGCTCATCATGGGCAAGCTGGTTTAGCGTGGAGACATACAGATCAAACAATTCCGGGTGCGCTTCATCACGCATGAGGAACTTGACCAGTAATTCATTAAGATAAAAACCACACAGCAAGGCTGATTTTTCCAGTGGCAGCATGCCGCCTACCCAGTCTGCTGTCGTCAACGTGCGTATCTCGCCCTTGCCTGTCCAGCCCAGTTGCAAGGGCTGGAAGGTTTGCAAGACGCTACGCAATTGTGAATGTGGGCGCTTTGCGCCTTTGGCAACCAAGGCTATGCGTCCATGGTCACGCGTCAATACATCAATGATGAGGCTGGTTTCTTTGTAGGGCCAGGAATGCAGGACAAACCCTGGCTGCTCCAGTATGCGCAAGTCTTTGGCGGGGTACTTGCTGGCAGCGCGCGGGCTTGCTGAGCTTGCCGTACTTGCTTTAGGTGCGCGTGGTCTTGCAGCAGTTTTTTTTGCAGCAGGTGGCGCTGGCGGCACAGCCGCCGCATCTGTTACGGCGCTGTCTTCCTGCACGGCGACTGCCTGCTCATCCATGGATAGATTTACTCGTAACCGTAGGCACGCAAACCGGCTTCATTGTCTGCCCAGCCGGATTTGACCTTGATCCAGATTTCCAGATACACGGGGCCACCAAACAGTTTTTCCATATCCTGGCGCGACTGGGTGGAGATATCTTTCAAGCGTGCACCCTTGTTACCGATGACCATGGATTTATGACCGTCCCTATCGACCAGAATGGCGACAAAGACACGACGCAGATTACCTTCTTGCTCAAACTTTTCTATCAACACGGTGCTGGTGTAAGGCAGTTCATCACCAACAAAGCGGAACAGTTTTTCACGGACGATTTCTGCTGCCAGGAACTTCTCGCTACGGTCAGTGATATCGTCTTCACCAAACATCGGTGGGTTCAGTGGCAGGTATTTGCGGATTTCACTTTCCAGGTTTTCCAGCTGGAAGCGCAGAGTTGCCGACACCGGCACGATTGCTGCGAAATTATGCAGTGCTGCCACTTTTTGGGCGAAAGGCATCATCACGGCTTTGTCTTTAACGCGGTCTGATTTGTTGATGACGAGGATACAAGGCACATCTTTAGGCAGCAGATTAATAACCTGCTGATCTGCCGGTCCAAATGTGCCTGCTTCTATGATGTACAAAATCACGTCTGCAGCTGTCAGTGTTGTCGTGACAGTGCGGTTCAACGTGCGGTTCAGTGCGTTCGAATGGCGGGTCTGAAAGCCCGGCGTATCAATATACACAAACTGGGTATTGTCTTTGGTCTGTATGCCGGTAATGCGATGGCGCGTGGTTTGTGCCTTGCGCGACGTAATACTGACCTTGGCGCCTATCAGGGCGTTCATCAGGGTCGATTTACCGACATTAGGTCGCCCGACGATGGCGATATAACCACAGCGGAAATCAGGATTGTCTATTAATTCAGTCATGCGGTCGTCAGGCAGTCTTAGGGTGAGTCTCGGGTTGTGCATCATGCGTCAGCAGTTCATCTGCTGCAGCGGCGCTGGTAACGGCGCTGTTTGTAGTTTTGGTTTTCTCAGCCTTGGGTACTTCTGCATCCAGCAGGCTTTTTTGCTTGGCGGATTGCGGCTTGGTCTCAACAGCAGCCTCACCTTGCACGGTGGCTATGCCAGCCAGCTTAAGCTGCGAAGCACGGGGTTTGGTTTTTTTAGCTGCAGGTGAACGCACCAGCATGGCGAGCGCTGTTTCCAGTGCCAGCTTGGCTGCTGCCTGCTCCCCGGCGCGGCGACTACCACCAGTGCCAAATACTTGTATTTCCAATTTGGGGACCAGGCATTCAATTTCAAATTCCTGGTTATGTGCTGCGCCATGTGTTGCTACTACATTGTATTGCGGCAAAGCGATTTTTTTACTTTGCAAGAATTCTTGCAGCAGAGTCTTGGCGTCCTTACCCAAAGTAGTAGGATCAACACTGGCCAGCACGGGCGCATACAGTGAACGTATCACTTCACGCGCGGCGTCAAAACCTGCATCCAGGAAAATCGCACCAAACAAGGCTTCCAGCGTATCGGCCAGAATAGATGGGCGACGGAATCCACCGGATTTCAATTCACCCTCGCCCAGACGCAAGAATTGCGACAACTCTATTCGCTGGGCGATTTCATACAGTGACTGTTGCTTGACCAGATTGGCACGTACACGCGACAAATCACCTTCATCAATATTGGCAAAACTGTCAAACAACAGGGAGGCGACCACGCAATTCAAGACAGAGTCACCAAGAAATTCCAGACGTTCATTATGCAAAACACTATGACTACGATGTGTCAAAGCCTGCTGCAACAAAGCGGGGTTGCTAAACTGGTGCCCCAGCCTTTTCTGCAATAGTTGTTGATTCATACGAG
The DNA here is from genome assembly GCF_049339405.1 of Undibacterium sp. Tian12W. Classification (NCBI taxonomy): domain Bacteria; kingdom Pseudomonadati; phylum Pseudomonadota; class Betaproteobacteria; order Burkholderiales; family Oxalobacteraceae; genus Undibacterium; species Undibacterium sp. Tian12W. Next base: position 67,970 of record NZ_JBMPPK010000014.1, on the reverse strand, counting down.
TAGCTTATTCTGCCTTGGCAGGTTTTGTAATGACGACACCATTCTTTGCAGTAGTGTTCGAGTACTCCATCAATATGCTGGCTGGACCAACCAGGGGAATTTTTTTGGAGTAAGAAAAATGCAGGTCATATCCACCCTCGTTATTTTTGATGATAAGGAGGTCCTTGCCTGTCACCGCATCAAAATAACCAACTTCCCTTTGTTTATCAAAGGCGATCTGTATTTCCCTGGGATTGGTTCCATTCTTGACGTTATTCATCGCTTTATTGATGGAATTATATTCAATCGCAGTAGGCACCACTTTCATTGCAACCATGGCAATAACAATGATGACGGCAATCGCCATGATCAAGCCAATCAGGGTAATACCTTTTTGTTTTTTGAATGCGGAATATTGAATATTTGACATAGATTTTTCCTGATTAAAACTGAAATTTAATGAAAACTACCAATGCGTTCGATATCACCAAAATTCATCCAGATGAAAAATGCTTTTCCAACAATATTTTCATCTGGCACAAAACCCCAGTAGCGGCTGTCAGCACTATTGTCACGATTATCACCCATCATGAAATAGCGATTCTGTGGAACAGTACAGCTAAAGCCGTCAATTTCATAAGAGCAAGACTCTTTGTCCTTAAAATCGAGCACCTGGCCCCTGTCGTAAACCGGTTTTTGCTCATTGACAAGAATGTTATGAGTAACGCCAGTCAATTGCTCTTTGTATTGTTTCAGATAATTAAGATTATCACGGAAGTCGGGCATATTCGCATATGAAACTTCTTTACCATTCACGGATAAACGTTTGTTTTTATACACAATTTTATCACCAGGCACACCAACCACACGTTTAATATAGTCCACGCTAGGATCTTCAGGGTATTTAAATACCATGACATCCCCTCTTTGTGGATCATTGATAGAGATGATTTTTTTATTAATCACTGGCAAACGTATGCCGTAAGTAAATTTATTCACCAGTATCAAATCACCAACATACAATGTCGGCAACATTGAGCTGGAAGGGATTTTAAAAGGCTCAAACAAGAAAGAGCGTAAGAAAAATACCAAGGCAATCACCGGAAAAAAGCTGCCTGAATATTCTATCCAGACTGGTTGCCTGAGCAGATTTGCTTCTATGTCATGACGGGTATTTTCTTCCAGGCGTATGCCTTCGGCAGACAGCTTGGCGCGGCGAGCGTCGTATTCGGCTAGAGCCTTGTCAGCATTCTGGCGGCGTTGCTTGGCAAAGACAAAAACATCCAGAAACCAGATAATGCCGGTCACTATGGTCAGGACAAACAGGATCAGGGCAAAATTACCCAAGATTGATTGGAAATTCATTTTTCATCCACTTGTAAAATCGCCAAAAACGCTTCTTGCGGGATCTCTACCGAGCCCACTTGCTTCATGCGTTTCTTACCTGCTTTTTGTTTTTCCAGCAATTTGCGCTTACGGCTGATATCGCCGCCATAACATTTGGCCAAAACGTTTTTACGTAAGGCCTTGACGTTTTCACGCGAGATAATGTTTGAGCCAATTGCAGCCTGGATCGCCACGTCAAACATCTGGCGCGGGATCAGTTCGCGCATTTTGGCGGCCACAGCGCGGCCACGGAAATGGCTGTTTGCCCTGTGCACGATAATTGCCAGCGCATCCACCTTTTCGCTATTGATCAGCATGTCAACCTTGACCACGTCTGCGGCTCGGTTTTCCTTGAACTCATAGTCCATGGACGCATAGCCACGAGAAGTCGATTTCAGGCGATCAAAGAAATCCAGAACAATCTCAGCCATCGGCATTTCATAAGTCAGCTTGACCTGGCGACCGTGGTAATTCATATCCATCTGCACACCGCGCTTCTGGGTACAGAGGGTAATCACCGAGCCCACATATTCTTGCGGCATGTAGAGATTGACGGTGACGATAGGTTCGCGGATTTCTTCTATCTTGGATGGCTCAGGCATTTTGGAAGGATTATCCACCATCAGGATGGAGCCATCAGCCATGACCACTTCATACACCACTGTTGGGGCAGTAGTGATCAGGTCCATGTCGAATTCACGCTCCAGACGTTCCTGGACGATTTCCATGTGCAATAAACCCAGGAAGCCGCAACGGAAGCCAAAGCCCAGCGCCTGCGACACCTCAGGCTCATACATCAGGGCAGCGTCATTGAGCTTGAGCTTTTCCAAAGAATCACGCAAGGCATCGTATTGATTGGCTTCAACCGGGAACAGACCGGCAAACACTTGCGGCTGCACTTCTTTAAAGCCCGGCAAAGGCTCGGCAGCAGGTTTATTGGCAACAGTAATCGTGTCACCAACTTTGGCTGACTTCAATTCTTTAATACCCGCAATAACAAAACCTACCTGACCAGCCGACAATTCTGTACGGCTCAGTGATTTAGGGGTAAATACGCCTACACTTTCCACCAGATGCTGCGCTTCTGTTGCCATGAACAGTATCTTGTCTTTAGGGCGCAAAGTACCGTTCTTGATACGCACCAGCATGACAACACCGACGTAATTATCAAACCAGGAATCGACAATCAGCGCTTGCAAAGGCGCTGTTGGATCGCCTTGCGGAGGTGGCACCTTAACAATCAGGGATTCCAATACATCTTCAACACCCAGGCCGGTTTTAGCGGAGCAATGCACTGCATCTGAAGCATCTATGCCGATAACTTCTTCAATTTCCTGGCAGGCATTTTCAGGGTCGGCGGACGGCAAATCAATCTTGTTCAAGACCGGCACGACCTCAACACCCAATTCAATGGCGGTATAGCAGTTCGCTACTGTCTGCGCTTCCACACCTTGTGATGCATCGACCACCAGCAATGCGCCTTCACATGCAGACAGGGAACGGCTGACTTCATAACTGAAATCGACGTGACCGGGAGTATCGATCAGGTTCAGGTTGTATATCTGACCGTCGCGTGCCTTGTAATGCAATGCCGCTGTCTGAGCTTTGATCGTGATACCACGTTCACGCTCAATATCCATGGAATCAAGCACTTGCGCTTCCATCTCGCGGTCGGAGAGGCCGCCACAAAGCTGAATAATACGATCTGCCAAGGTGGATTTGCCGTGGTCAATATGGGCAATAATTGAAAAATTGCGGATGTTATTCATTGAAATTACGAAAAAAACAAAGGTGAAGCGAATACCGGCTATAAAAAAAGCGCTCTGAGCTGGGCAAGCTTCCCCAGGCGAGCGCCTTCAATTTGGGTTTTGCAAAACGCCATTTTACCGGATTTCACCCCGGAAAGCCGAGAAATCGTCGGCCTGATGTCAGTTGATCACTACAAAAAAGACAAGAAAGCCAAGGATTCCACTAAATCTCTTTGCGGCAAGCCCCATTTATCCTCATAGTCTATCCTTGCCAGATACAAACCATCAGGCATAAATGTAGGCGCAGCAATTTCACGGTTCTTGCTGAGCAAAACCTCTCCCATCCATTCCGGCTCTCTTTTGCCAGTACCAACAAAGATCAGGGAACCAACGATATTCCTGACCATGTGATGTAGGAAGGCGCTGGCGCGCAAGGTGAAGATAATCATTTCACCCTGGCGCTGTATCCGTATCTCATACATGTGCTTGACCGGCGTCTTCGCCTGGCAGCCAGAGGCACGGAAAGCAGAAAAATCATGCTCACCCAACAGGTGCGAAGCGGCGGCACGCATACGCTGTACATCAAGTGGACGAAAAGTCCAGCCTGCCCTCCCACTCCACATGGGTGAACGGATGGCGGCATTATGCAAAATATAATGATAAGTACGGGCGCGGGCACTAAAACGCGCATGGAAATTGTCTTCTGACTCAGGGTCCATCGGCAATTCTTTCGCCCACTGAACAGCAACAGAGGCGGGTAAAAAGGCATTCACGCCATTCACCCAGGAATAAGATTCGCGCACCAGTTCGGTATCAAAATGGACGACCTGCTCAATACCATGTACGCCAGCGTCTGTGCGCCCGGCGCAGGTGGTTTTGATGTCACTTTTACTAAATTGTTGCAAAGCCCGTTCCAACGCGTCTTGCACGGTATTACCAGAAGGCTGCGTTTGCCAGCCTTGCCAGGAATTACCGTCGTACTGCACACCTAAAACTAATCGTTTCAACACAATGCGATTTCCAAAAAACAAAACGGGCGCCAGCATGCGCTGCGCCCGTTATGACTACGACAAGACCATTAAGCCATTTGAGCTATCATGGACTTGGCTCTTTCTACCTGATCAGTAGTACCGCCCTTGAGTACTTCATCCAGCAATTCGCGGGCACCTTCTTTATCACCGATTTCATGATAGGCAACTGCCAGATCCAGCTTGGTTGCCATTTCAGCATTGTGCGCCGGAGCCTCTTCTGCTGCGGGTGACGCAGGTGCTGCACCCGGATCCAGATCAAGGTCAATACCGGACAAATCAAATTCAAAAGCAGACATGGCATCCGCCTCAGCTTTTTGCGCTGCCAGCTCAGGCAATGGTGTCTCTGCAGACTCTCCAGCCAGGGATGCTGCCAACAGATTTTCATCCAATTTTTCATCTGGTGGCAAGATATCCAGAGACAAATGATCTGCTGCCGGTTTGTCCGCCGCGAAATCTATATGACCCAAATCCAGCTCGAACTTCTCAGCTTCTGGCTCTGCTGCAACGACGGGGGTCGCCTCTGCCACCACATGAGCAGGTGCAGGTGCAGGCACATCATCCTTGCTGCCAAAATCAAAGTCTATCGTACCAAAATCGACTTCTGGTGCTGCAGCAGGCTCTGCGGCTGGCGCAGCATGGGCAACAGGCTCAGGAATTTTTGGCACTTCTGGTTCAGGAATAGCCGAGATGTCGAGATCAAAATCCAGCGCATGCTCATCCATCGCCGCTTCTTCTGCAATCGCATTGGCTTTTGCGGCACCGCCATCACGCTGGGCTGTGTCAATGATACTGATCGCTTCCAGCATGTCCTGGGACAGGGAATTGGCCAGCAGCGCCTCAGGATCAAGGTCTTCCAATGGTTGCGTACCAGAACCCAGACCAGATGCAGCAGCCATGTCAGCTTTGGCTTTGCCACCGGCGTACAGAGGATTGCCTGGTTCAAGCACGATACCCATGGAGGCAGCTTGTGCCCAGTCATCACCTTCACCACTGGTCATGCCATACAACTCACTGGCCAGACGCTCAAAAGTTTTGGCATCTTTTCGGCCAAAATAAATTTCCAGCAATTTGACCCTGACCGCATGACGGTCTGGCTGTGTACGCAAAGCTTCTTTCAGGATTTCTTCTGCCTGAGAATCACGGCCATAGGCGATATACACATCGGCCTCAGCAACAGGATCAACTTCATTGGCATCCAGCTGGCTCGCAGATGGTGCAAAATTGGAGTTGAAAACGCTGTTATTCGTATCAACACTCTGACCACCGGTAGAGCCAAACATGGAGTTGGCCTTCATGCTGGAACCGGTCAAGATGCTGTCTTCAAAGTGCTGCAATTTTTTCTTGCGCTGACTGGTCCAAATACCAATACCACCCAGGATACCTATTAAAGCTATGCCTCCTAGCAACAGATTGTCTGAAATAATATCAAAGAAACCAGGCTCGGGAGGTGGTGGCGGAGGTGGCGGTGCCGTTATCTTGCGCTTGACCGGTGGTTTTGGCGTAGCAACAGAAGCTGCGGACGCTGCAGCGGTTGGCGTGCTAGCTGGTGCTGGCGCACTTGCCTGCGCGGAAACAGATGCCGGAGCAGACGCTGGCGCTGAAGCCGGTGCGGGTGCAGGTGCAGGTGCAACTACGGGAGCGGACGCTACACTTGCCAACGCTGGCGCAGGTGTTGATGCTGGAGCTGGGGCACTTGCCTTGGTTTCAGGCTTAGCCTTGGCCAACTCTGCCTGCTTGGCTGCCAGCTCCTTGTTTTTGATTTCTATCTTCTGCGCTTCGAGCAAGCCTTTGAGGTCAGTGACGTTTTTCTCAAGTTCTTTGACGCGCGCATTGGCTTCTTGCGCTGCCCTTTCCTTGGCGAGCTTATCTTCTTCACCGCCCTTGCCTGAGGTACGTGCAGAAGCAGGTCCAGCCTTGGACAATTTCAGTTTATCTGGCGAATCAGTCGTCGCGCTTGGGACTTCTTTTACCTTGGCAGTAATCTTGCCGGCACCACTTTGTTTGGTGGACGGTGCTTTTTCTGCTGGAGCATCTGCCACCTGACCTGCCAGTTTGTTGCGGTAGGCATTGAAATCAGCGGCGTGCGCTACCACAACTGAGTGGGCCTCATTGGTGTTGCCTGCACTTGTGTTGGCAGAAGCAGCGTCCGGCACGGTCAGTATCTGGCCGGATTTCAGGCGATTCATGTTATTACCGGCAAAAGCCTGTGGATTGGCGCGGTAAATACTGACCAGCATCTGATCCAGGGAAACGCCTTCAGCACGATAACTACCGGCTATCTTGCTTAAAGTATCACCAGCCTTGACCTGATATTCGCCGGCGGATTTGATTTCCTTGCCGGCTTCAGCGTTTTTTGGCGCTGGTGACCTGTCATTTCTTAAACCAGGATTATTTGCAATCGTATTTGAACGGGTGTTTTTGGCTGCATTGGATGCAGACGTATTCTGTGGCTGGTTAGCAACAACAACGGGATTACTGACTTGCGCAGATTGACTGTTTCGCAACTCAGCGGGGTCCAGCAAGAAGGTGTATTCTCTCAGCAGCTTACCATTGGCGGAGTTTAACTCCAGCAGCATATCAACGAAAGGTTCGTTCATTGCCTGCGATGAGCTAATGCGGATGACGTAATTCGCACCGCGCTGCTCAACTGCAAAACGCAGTGACAATAATGCGACATTAAAGTCTATGTTCGCCTGTTTGAAAGCTTCCTGGGATGCCAGCCTGGGCACCAGGGAATCGATTTCTTCCTTGGCGGGAGAGGTAAGTTCTACCTCTGCGCGCAAGGGTTGCCCAAGAGCGGAAAGTACGGTCAGCTTACCGAGACCGGTAGCATGCGCACTGGACAACATGAACAAGGACGAGGCTACAGCAACACTTAACGCCTTGCGTCCCACGGTAATCACAGACGATTTTTTTTGATTATGCATTTTGTCAGACATATTGGGAATTTTTGGCGAACAAAGTCCGCTGGGTGACGCTTTACACATTGCTTAGCGACTCGTCCTAATGTTTCACATTAACATTACAAACATTGCCACGCAAGCTTAACGCGATTTATCACAGTGGTAAATACATTAAGAACCCTGAAGTGCAAGGATATCGCATAAATGTTGTTGCCAAATGACAAGTGAAAAATAATCGCCAAAATCCTAATTGTTTATTTATTAAAATTAATTCCAAAAAAGACAACAAATTAGATTTTTCTGGAGTTTCAAAAACAACAAGGGGGCGTTAAACGCCCCCCTATATTCTACAACAAGTTTTAACAATTACTTTAAAACATCAAGTTTTGCTGAGTTTTTAGTCAATCAGAATGCGCAGCATACGACGCAGCGGTTCTGCCGCACCCCACAATAATTGGTCACCCACGGTGAATGCACCAACATACTCCGGGCCCATCGCCAGTTTGCGGATACGGCCAACCGGAATAGTCATGGTACCAGTAACAGCAACCGGTGTCAGATCACGAATACTGGCTTCGCGGGTATTTGGTACAACTTTTACCCATTCATTGTCAGCAGCGATCATGGCTTCGATATCTGCCAGCGGCACGTCTTTTTTCAGTTTGAATGTCAAAGCCTGGCTGTGGCAACGCATGGCACCAATACGCACGCAGAAACCATCGACCGGAACAGCGGCTGTACCAAATCCTTCGCCCTGACCCAATATCTTGTTGGTCTCGGCCATGCCTTTCCATTCTTCCTTGGACATGCCGTCGCCGAGATCCTTGTCTATCCAGGGAATCAGCGAACCACCCAGTGGTACGCCAAAGTTGGCAGTTTCATCGGCAGTCAAAGAACGTTGCTTGGCAATGATTTTACGGTCGATTTCCAAAATCGCGCTTTTCGGGTCATCGAGCAGTGAACGAACTTCTGCATTCAAAGTGCCATATTGCGTCAACAGTTCGCGCATATGCTGGGCACCGCCGCCAGATGCTGCCTGGTAAGTTTGCGTACTCATCCATTCAACCAGGCCTGCCTTATACAAAGCACCAACACCCATGAGCATGCAGCTGACTGTGCAATTGCCGCCTATCCAGTCTTTTTGACCATTGACCAGAGCTTGCTTGATCACAGGCAAATTCACCGGATCCAGTACGATGACAGCATTTTCATTCATGCGCAGACTGGACGCAGCATCAATCCAGTGACCGTTCCAGCCACTAGCGCGCAATTTTGGGTAAATTTCATTGGTGTAGTCACCGCCCTGGCAGGTAATAATAATTTCGCACTTCTTGAGCGCATCAATATTATTTGCGTCTTGCAAGGTCTTTTCATTTTTCGCCATTGCAGGGGCCGCGCCACCTGTATTGGACGTTGAAAAGAACACGGGTTCAATATGATCGAAATCACCTTCTTCCTGCATGCGTTGCATCAGGACAGAACCCACCATACCGCGCCAACCTACCAGACCTACCAGTTTCATCATTTTTCCCTAAAATTTTGCAGGACGTCCCTGCCCTTCACGAACAAATAGGATTTATGCAAAATTGTCCTAGCAAGGCTTTGCGACAAAGACAGTACTTTAGTACGACTAGTCGCTGCAACGCAGCTGGGGCGGTTTTGCGTAAGGACTAAATTAACTCAATGCCTGCAATACGGCTTGTCCCATCTCGCCAGTACCAACCTTGGTGGTACCTGCCTCATAAATATCAGGAGTACGCAAACCCTGCGCCAATACTTTCTTGACCGCATTTTCTATACGGTCGGCCTGCTCTGCTTTATTCAGAGAATAACGCAACATCATCGCTGCGGACAGAATGGTTGCCAGCGGATTCGCTACACCCTTGCCCGCGATATCTGGCGCTGAACCATGTGAAGGTTCATACAGGCCCTTGTTATTTGCATCCAATGAGGCGGATGGCAACATGCCGATGGAACCAGTCAACATGGACGCCTGATCAGACAAGATATCGCCAAACATGTTGCCAGTGACGATAACGTCAAATTTCTTCGGTGCGCGCACCAGTTGCATTGCGGCGTTATCGACGTACATATGATCAAGCGCCACATCCGGGTATTCTTTATGCACTTCAGTGACGATGTCTTTCCAGAACTGGAAAGTTTCCAGCACATTGGCTTTATCGACGCTGGTCAGACGCTTGTCGCGCTTTTGTGCAGCCTGAAAAGCCACGTGGGCAATACGACGGATTTCTGACTCAGCATAACGCATGGTATCAAAACCTTCGCGCTCACCTTTGAATGGGCCATCAGGACATACGCGCACACCGCGTGGCTGACCAAAATAAATATCGCCGGTCAATTCGCGGATTATCAGGATATCCAGACCAGAAACCACTTCTGGTTTTAATGTCGATGCACCTGCCAGTTCGGGATACATGATGGCTGGGCGCAGATTGGCGAACAACTTGAGGTTTTTGCGCAAACCCAGAATGGCTTGCTCAGGACGCAGTGGACGGTCCAGAGTGTCATACTTCCAGTCGCCTACTGCGCCAAACAAAACGGCATCGGCTTCCAGTGCCAGTTTCAGCGTCGCTTCTGGCAAAGGATGGCCAGATGCTTCATAGCCTGCGCCACCTACTGGTGCGGTTTCCATTTCAAAAGACTCGCCCAGCGCATTCAACACCTTGACTGCCTGCTCAACAATTTCCGGACCGATGCCGTCACCCGGCAAAATAGCAATTTTCATATTCTCAACAAATTAATTTAGATAGCTTATTTTTTAGCTTATTTTTAAGCACATTCAGACGACTTAGATAGTATTGGCGAGCCAGGGTTGCGCTGCTATATGGCGCTCTTCAAAAGCGCGTATCCTGTCAGACTGGCGCAGAGTCAGACCAATATCATCAAGGCCATTGAGCATGCAGTATTTGCGGAATGCGTCAATATCAAAACCATAGCCGGCACTGCCATTACTGGTGCGCACAACTTGCTGTTCAAGATCGACGATCAGACGATAACCAGGGAAAGCCTTGACTTCATTGAACAATGTATCGACTTGAGCCTCGCCCAGGACGATAGGCAGCACGCCGTTTTTATAGCAGTTATTAAAGAAGATATCTGCAAAGCTCGGGGCAATAATCGCGCGAAAGCCAAATTGCTCCAAAGCCCATGGCGCATGCTCGCGCGAAGAACCGCAACCGAAATTTTTACGTGCGAGCAAAATCGAAGCACCCTGATAGCGCTGCTGGTTCAGCACAAAATCTGGATTCACAGGACGCTTGCTATTGTCCATGCCAGGTTCGCCATGATCGAGATAACGCCATTCATCAAACAGATTGGGGCCAAAGCCACTACGTTTGATGGATTTCAAGAACTGCTTGGGGATAATGGCATCGGTATCGACATTAGCCCTGTCCATGGGCGCAACCAGGCCATCGAGTAAAGTAAATTTTTCCATGTTGTTGCTTATTTTTTACCTACATTCTCGACTGCTTCACCAGCCTTTTTAACGTCTTTGCCTATACCTTGAACGGTATTACATGCAGTCAGCACCAGTGCGCACATCGCCAATACAAATATCTTTTTCATGTCATCTCTCCTAGCAAATTAAGATAATCCACGTACATCTATAAAATGTCCTGCTACACCTGCGGCAGCTGCCATTGCGGGTGATACCAGATGAGTGCGGCCACCCTGCCCCTGACGGCCTTCAAAGTTACGGTTGGAAGTGGAAGCGCAGCGCTCACCCGGCTCCAACCTGTCGGCATTCATGGCCAGGCACATGGAGCAACCTGGTTCGCGCCATTCAAAGCCAGCAGCTTTAAATATCTGATCCAGGCCTTCACGCTCAGCCTGCTCCTTGACCAGACCAGAGCCCGGCACCACCATCGCCAGTTTGACATTTGATGCGCGATATTTGCCACGCACCACGGCAGCTGCTGCACGCAAATCTTCTATGCGCGAATTGGTGCAGGAACCGATAAATACTTTATCAATGCGGATATCAGAAATAGCCGTATTCGGTTGCAGCGCCATGTAGATCAGGGCTTTTTCTATCGCATCACGCTTGACTGCATCTTTTTCCTGCTCAGGATCAGGTACACGGCTATCTATTGCCACCACCATTTCAGGTGAGGTACCCCAGGTGACTTGCGGTTTGATTTCGGCAGCATTCAAGGTCACGACCATGTCGAATTTGGCACCGGCATCCGTGTGCAAGGTTCTCCAGTATTCGACTGCTCTGTCCCAGTGCGGGCCGACGGGTGACAAGGGACGGCCTTTGACATAGTCAATAGTAACCTGATCCACCGCCACCATACCGGCACGCGCACCAGCTTCAATCGCCATATTGCAAACCGTCATGCGGCCTTCCATCGACAGGCTGCGAATGATTGAACCAGCAAACTCAATCGCATAACCAGTACCACCAGCAGTGCCGATTTTGCCAATCACCGCCAGCACGATATCTTTAGCTGTCACGCCGACAGGCATGGCGCCATCAACCTGTACCAGCATGGATTTGGATTTTTTAGCGATCAGGGTTTGTGTCGCCAGCACATGCTCAACTTCAGATGTGCCTATACCATGCGCCAGGCAGGCAAACGCACCATGGGTCGATGTATGCGAATCACCACAGACGACTGTCATGCCCGGCAAAGTTGCGCCCTGCTCCGGCCCGATAACGTGAACGATGCCCTGGCGTTTGTCTGCCATGCCAAAATAGGTTAAACCATATTCTTTGGCGTTGGCGTCGAGCGTTTCTACCTGCAGACGTGAAATCGGGTCATCAATACCATTGACGCGGTTTGTCGTTGGCACATTATGATCTGCCACCACCAGATTGGCGGATAGTCGCCACGGTTGGCGTCCGGCCAGCTTCAAACCATCAAAGGCTTGCGGGCTCGTGACTTCATGCAACAAATGGCGGTCTATGTAGAGAATTGCAGTGCCATCGTCTTCGGAATGGACTACGTGGGATTCCCATAATTTATCGTAAAGCGTTTTAAGCATAATCTGAAGCCTGGAAATAAGTCATTGGTTCTTGCTACATCCTGTACTGCATCTTTTTTTCGCATTTGATTATGCCACAATTGTGCAACGCAAAACCAACCCTCACGCCAAATTGGTGCATGAAAGTTTCAGTATAAATGCAGGAGTTTGATGAAAATCGCCAAATTTTCATCTGGATTCCGATGGTATTTTGGAAAATTACCAGTGAATATTTTGGAATAGAGCAACAAAAACAGCGTGCAGAATTGCACAGACGATGACAGGGCAAGGCATTCACAAATCACTCAACAGGAACGCACCAAAGCTGCGCGCCCAGTGTAGCATGATCCCGACTAAACCCAGAGAAAGGTGAATGGTGACCTGGTATCAGGCACCCAGCTTGACATCACCACATTGCGCCCTGTGGCGCAGGGCATGGTCCATCAGGACCAGCGCCAGCATGGCTTCCGCAATCGGGGTGGCGCGGATGCCAACGCAGGGATCATGACGACCAAAAGTTTCCACCATGACAGGATTACCGTCTTTATCGACTGATCTTCTCGGGGTACGGATTGAAGATGTAGGCTTGATCGCAATTGAAACCGTAATATCCTGACCAGTAGAAATGCCTCCCAATATGCCGCCGGCATTATTGCCAACAAAACCCTCAGGCGTCAGTTCATCACCATGTTCAGAGCCGCGTTGTGCAACTGAACGGAAGCCTGCACCGATCTCCACACCCTTGACTGCATTGATACCCATCATTGCATAGGCGATTTCTGCATCAAGTTTGTCATAGATAGGCTCACCCAGACCAACTGGTACATTAGAGGCCACGACATCGATTTTGGCACCGATGGAATCACCATCTTTGCGCAAGGCATCCATGTAATCTTCAAGTTGCTGTATCAATGCAACATCAGTCGTTGGTGCAAAGAACGGGTTAGTTGACGCATGTTCCCAGGCTTGAAATGGAATGACAATTTCACCCAGTTGACTCATACCGCCATGAAACACTGTCCCATATTGCTGATGCAACCACTTTTTTGCGATTGCTGCGGCACCAACAACGGGCGCAGTCAAACGTGCAGAAGAGCGCCCACCGCCACGCGGGTCGCGAATGCCGTATTTATTCCAGTAAGTGAAATCGGCATGCCCTGGACGAAAAGTTTCGGTGATGTTGCCATAATCCTTACTGCGCTGGTCCTGGTTGCGGATCAGCAGGCCTATCGGCGTACCTGTCGTCTTGCCCTGATATATACCGGACAGAATTTCCACCGTATCAGGTTCCTGGCGCTGGGTCACATGGCGCGATGTACCGGGGCGGCGGCGGTCAAGTTCTGGCTGTATGTCTGCTTCAGACAATTCCATGCCCGGAGGGCAGCCATCAATCACGCAACCGATAGCTGGACCGTGGGATTCGCCGAAGGTTGTAACAGTAAACAAGGTGCCAAAAGTATTACCGGACATATTATTTCGAAAATGAGAGGTTAGACAGAATAAATTCCATTTTACCAGTGAAGCGCCCAGTACAGAATTTAGCCTCTGTATGATGTAGCAAAAGATTTCACTATTTTTCGCACATTCCAGTCAAATTCAGGGCATTTTTATCCCCGCTCGGGTGAATCTTGTTTTATTCTTACCAATGATAAATATTTGAAGCTTGGCTCCCGATACTTTTAATGTCATAGTTCCGCAAGGAACCAATTTTGCAGTGCCCTTACCATACGATATGCCAAGCATGGAGCCGCATTACAGATGAATTCAACGATCCACTCTTCTGAAGATGATCTGGTTTTCCTTGATGAACCAGACAGCGACGAAACTGCGGCGGCTTCGCGGCCTGCGCAGACTTGGCGGATCATGATTATTGATGATGATCCGGATGTCCATTCCGCCACAACCTTTGCGTTGGGTAGCCTGGAGATCCAGCACCGCGCCCTGAGTTTCCTGCACGCGTATTCCGCCGCAGAAGCCCGCGACATCCTGAAAAATGAAACTGATATTGCCATTATCCTGCTGGATGTGGTCATGGAGCAGGAGGACGCCGGCCTGCAACTGGTCAGTCATATCCGCAAGACCCTGGGCCTCACTGATGTCAGGATCATCCTGCGTACCGGCCAGCCAGGCTATGCGCCAGAAATCGATGCGATACGCGATTACGACATCAATGATTACAAAACCAAATCAGAACTGACCCGCACCAAGCTATATACCGCCGTCACCTCGGCCATACGCTCTTACGAACAGATTTGCGCCATCAGTGCCAGCAGGCGCGGCCTGGAGATGATTATCCATGCCAGCACCGAATTGATGGCACTGCAGGGTCTGCAAAATTTTGCGGCCGGAGTGCTTGTGCAGATTGCCGGCTTGTTAGGACTCAATACAGAGGGATTCGTTTGCGCCCGGCAGGTACCGGTAGAGTTACAGGAAGAAAGTGATGACCTGTACATTATCGCCGCCACCGATATGTACCTGGGCAGCCTGAACAAACCACTAGAGCAATTGGACAACCATGCAATTGGCGATATCGTCACACGCTCGCTGGAAGCCCGCCAAAGTGTGTTTGAAGCAGAATCGACCGCACTCTACTTCAACAATGTCGCACAAAAGGATTTCACGCTCTACCTCAACACCGGCCTGCATCTGAATGAGATGGACAAGCGCCTGCTGGGTGTGTTTTGCGGCAATGTATCTGTGGGTCTGGACAATGTTATGCTGACTTCACGTCTGCATAACTACGCCTTCTATGACCCGCTGACAGGCCTGGCGAACCGCCTCAAGCTGCTGCAGACCTTGAATGAGACGCTGATGACCTCACTCAAAAACCACAGTTCACTGTCGCTCATAGATATCGACCATTTTGCCGAGACCAATGATGCACTTGGTCATCAGTTTGGTGATCAGCTTCTGTATTCCGTTGCGCAAAGACTGGTTGCCAATTTTGGTGAGCATTGCCAACTGGCAAGGGTTGGCAGCGATACTTTTGCCTTGCTGGGCGACGAAAGCCTGGTATGCCCGGATAAGATCCTGGCTTTGTTCAACTCCCCCTTCGACGTCGATCAACAAGACGTTCAGCTTTCAGCGACCATAGGCCTGATCAAGCTTGATGATTATGAAAGCGATGGCTCAGAAGCCCTGAAAGACACCAATATTGCCCTTAAGCGCGCCAAGATGAACCGTAGGGGTGGTTATGAATACTTCACCCGCAATATGGGGGTGGAGATACGCGAACGCGTCTTGCTCATGCATGCCCTGCGTGCGGCATTCGAGCAAAAAAAATTATTTCTGGTTTTCCAGCCCCAAATTGACATGCGCGATGGACGCGTACTTGGGGCAGAAGCCTTGTTGCGTTGGAAAACCGATGAAGGCAAATTCATCCCGCCGGATCAGTTTATTCCCATCGCCGAATATTCCGGCCTGATTGTCGATATCGGTGAATGGGTCTTGCGTACCGCCTGTCTTGAACTGGTGCATTTGCGCAGCCTGGGTTATACCAATTTCCAGATGGCCATCAATGTCTCACAAGTTCAGTTTTCACATCCCTTGTTCATGCAATCACTGAACAAGGCCTTGGCAGATACCCAGGTGCCGCCGCAATATGTGGAACTTGAAATTACTGAATCCATGGCCATGAAAGACCCGGAATTGCTGATCAAGACCCTGCACCAGATCAAGCAACTGGGCATGAGCATCTCGATTGATGACTTTGGTACCGGCTTCTCGTCACTGAGTCACTTGCAAAAACTCGATGTAGATAAATTGAAAATTGACCGCGCCTTTGTCAATGAAATCCAGAAAAATCCAAATGAAGGCAGTATTGCCAAAATGATTGTTCAGCTTGGCAAAAACCTCGGGCTGTCCATTATTGCCGAAGGTGTGGAAAGTGAAATGCAGGCAAACACCCTGCTTTCTTACGATTGCCATATCGCCCAGGGTTATCTGTATTCCAAACCCCTGACCCGCGATGATTTGCATGCCTGGCTGGCAAGCAGATAATCCCATTGCATGCAACAGGCCGGATTTTGTGGCCTGACGCGTGCAGCCAGACACCCACTCTTGCTACTCCCTGCGCCAGTAACCATGCATACTAAATGTGGCATTTTCCATTCTGTCCTGCATTTTTTGCAGACTGTCGCAAGTCACTATCAAAGCCAGCACGATTTCCCTACAGTATCAACATGGACTGAAAAGTCGCCAGCAGCCTGTGCATGACATATGGCTGAAATGTCAGGGACAACCGTTAAAAGAGAAGCATCATGAATAATACCAACGCAGACACGATCAAGCAGCTCATCGCCGACCTGATGACTTGGCTTAGCAAAAGCTTTGACACAACGGCAGCCTGGGTGACCAAATTATCCTGGTGGAAGTTTTTCTTGTTTGCCATTATCACCATCACTGCGGGTAGCATGCTGCAGGACATGCTGTTCACGTCCCAAGAAAATATCGTCATCAAAAAAAGCAACCCATCTGGCAAATCCAGCAAGGCAAAAAAAACCAGCAAGATCAGCGATGGTGATACCAGCATAGAAATAGACAATACTGGCCTGCGCATCCGCAAGAACAATACCGATGGCAAGGGTAAGTTCATAGAAATTGATGAGAATGGCATTCATATCAATAAAGATAACGGCATTGCGCCACCTGCTCCACCGGCACCACCATCTGCCCCTGCAGCACCGAATGCACCGGCTGCCCCCGAGGCGACCACACCACCAATACCCCCAACCCCGCCATCCATCTCTGACAGCGATGACATCCACATCAAATTACCCGCTGAAATAGCCAAGCAGATCAGCGAAGAGATCAATGATGCAGTTGCCGATGCCGCCGATGAAGAAGTACGCAGTTTTAAGCGCACGTCCTCCAAATGGTTTATCAATTTCGTGGTCTTGCTGGTATTTGGTCTGTTTGGCATGAAAGCCTTAATGAGTGGCAAAGTACGCGCCGAAGAAAAAGCCAAGGCAGCTGGCATGACGGCAGAGCGCGAATCCCTGTTGCGCCAGGTCAGTGAAGCACAGATGCAAATGATGCAGGCACAGGTAGAACCCCATTTCCTGTTCAATACCCTGGCCTCGGTTGAACATCTGATAGAAACCGATCCTCCGCGTGCCGCCGCCATGCAGCGCAGCCTGATTGCTTACTTGCGTGCTGTCTTGCCACAAATGCGTGAAAATGCCAGCGTGACCAATTTGGGCCGGGAAGCGGATATGGTTAAATCTTATCTGGAATTGCTGAAAATGCGCATGGAAGAAAGACTGAATGTCGATTTCATCATGCCTGAAGGTTTGCGCAGTGCCTCTTTCCCGCCAATGATGTTGCAGTCGCTGGTCGAAAACGCCATCAAGCATGGCCTGGAATGCAAGGCAGAAGGCGGCACCATTCGCTTCCATGCCGAGGTTGCGCATAACAAGTTGCGTGTCTCTGTGACGGACGATGGACTTGGATTTGGCGCCATGCCCAGCAACGGTACCGGACTGGGATTGCAAAATATACGTGAACGCCTGAAATTGATTTACAAAGAAAAGGGTCAAATGATCATTACCCCTAATCAACCCAGTGGAGTTTGCGTTACTATAGAAATCCCTTACGAATTAGCCAACTAGATTTCAATTACGCTGACCATGCCTACTGCCATAATTGCTGATGATGAAAGACTGATGCGCGACCAGTTAAAGTCGCGCCTGGAACAGGTCTGGCCCGAGCTGGAAATTCTGGACGAAGCCAAGAATGGTGAAGAAGCCGTCACCTTGGTAGAAACACATAAGCCAGACCTGGCTTTTCTCGACATACGCATGCCGGTCAAGACCGGGCTTGAAGCCGCCAAGGACATAGGCAACAAGGCGCATATCGTATTCATTACTGCTTATGACCAATATGCGATACAGGCTTTTGATCATGGCGCAGTTGATTATGTTTTGAAGCCCGCAGATGTAGAGAGGCTGACGCGCACCGTAGAAAGACTCAAGGCCAGATTAACTGCTCAAAGCCAGCCCAACGACATGAGCAGCATGCTGTCGCAACTGGCCAAGCAAATGGGCATCAGCCCCAAGCCAAATTATCTGCAATGGATACAGGCCTCGATAGGCCAGGAATTGCGCCTGATACCAGTAGAAGAAATTCTGTTCTTTCAGTCTGATGAAAAATATACGCGGGTACAGACAGCCACTTATGAAGCGTTGATACGCAAGCCTGTACGCGACTTGGCAGATGAACTCGACCCCGCCCTGTTCTGGCAAATCCACAGATCGACCCTGGTGAATGCCAAAGCTATTTCAGGCGTGGTGCGCGACCTGCGTGGCCGCCATCTGGTGCAGATCAAAGGGCTGACAGAAAAGCTGGAAGTCAGCCGCAGTTTCGTGCATTTATTTAAACAGATGTAAGCGTAAGCGCCCAAGAAAAAACGCCTCAGTTCATGTGAACTGAGGCGTTTTTTTATACATCAATATTTTTCACTACAGGATATGTCTGCCTATCCACCACGCGATGGCTGCCACAAAAGCAGAAGCCGGGATTGTCAAAATCCATGCCCAGACGATATTGCCAGCAACGCCCCAGCGCACTGCAGACATTTTTTGCGCTGAACCTACACCAACGATCGCACCAGTAATGGTGTGCGTTGTTGATACAGGAATACCAAGTACAGTTGCCATGATCAGGGTGATGGCACCACCTGTTTCGGCACAAAAACCACCGACAGGTTTGAGCTTGGTGATTTTCTGACCCATGGTCTTCACGATACGCCAGCCACCAAACAAAGTACCCAGGCCGATAGCTGCATAGCAGGAATACACTACCCAGCCTGGTGGACCTTTATCAGCTTCGGTGGAGTAACCCGCTGCAATCAACAGCATCCAGATAATACCCATGGTCTTTTGCGCATCATTACCACCGTGACCAAGGCTGAAAACAGAAGCCGACACCAGTTGCAGACGGCGGAACCATTTATCCACTTTTCTTGGTGTCGATTTAACGAACAGCCAGGACACGATCAGCATCATCACGGAACCCAGCACAAAGCCCAGCAAGGGTGACAAGACGATAAACAAAATGATCTTGTACAGACCTGCTGCAATCAGTGCACCAGTGCCTTCTTTAGCTACTGCGGCACCAATCAAGCCGCCGATCAGGGCATGGGAGGACGATGAAGGGATACCAAAATACCAGGTCACCAAATTCCAGAATATCGCCCCGACCAAAGCACCAAAGATCACATAGTGATCGACAATGACAGGATCAATCGTGCCCTTGCCTATGGTTTTGGCTACTGACAGATTAAAAACGAAAAAAGCAAAAACATTGAATAAGGCAGCCATGGCTACCGCCTGGCTAGGCTTCAATACCCCTGTCGAAACAACGGTTGCGATTGCATTTGCGGCGTCATGGAAGCCGTTCATGAAATCGAATAACAATGCCAGCACCACCAATAAGATGACAACGTGCAGGCTCATATGAAAGGATTGCATAAAAGTGAATTCCCTTGTTCGCTCTCTGCATTGACAGAGAACTGTTAAGCGTCAATTAAGCGTCAAAATAAAAAAGTCAGACGCTTAAGCGTTCTCAACAATAATGCCTTCTATGATATTGGCAACATCTTCACAACGATCCGTCACTGTTTCCAGTATTTCGTAGATCGCTTTGAGTTTGATCAGATTGCGGACATCAGGTTCATCGCGGAACAGTTTGGACATGGCAGCACGCATGACGTGATCCGCATCCGATTCCAGGCGGTCGATTTCTTCGCACAAGGCCAGGATTTCACGGGAGTTATCCATGTTATGCAACAAGGCCACAGCGGCCCTTACTTTTTCAGCGCAACCCAGGCAAAGTTCAGCCAGACGCTTTGCTTCTGGTGTGATTTCGCGGATATCGTACAGAGAGATAGTCTGACCAGCATCTTCCAGCAAGTCCAGAATATCATCCATACGTGTGATCAGTTTATGGATGTCATCACGGTCCAGTGGTGTGATGAAGGTTTTGTGCAACAATTCTATCGTATTGTAAGTGACAGTATCGGCCTGCTTTTCTATGCTCTCTATCGCGTGAACACGGATCTCCAGGTCATCAAAGTTCGTCATTAGGGCAACCATTTCTTTGGAGCCTTTGACACATAACTCAGCATGTTGATTGAAGAGTTCAAAAAATTTGCCCTCGGTGGGCATCAAGCGTCCAAACATTTTATTCTCACTGAAAATATAAGATTTCTAGAATTGTCCAGGAAAGCGCATGCATACAAACATGCCTGGCAACACTGTTCTACATTTAAGTCTTTACAACACCACTTCGTCTCTACCAAACAATCAATATCAGTTCATACTTTTTTCAATATTATTCGTTATCACCAAACACGGACAAATGACCGACATAGTTATCGAATTTGGTGTACTCACCCAGGAAAGTCAGGCGCACACTACCAATAGGGCCGTTACGCTGCTTACCAATAATGATTTCTGCCGTGCCCTTATCAGGTGAATCCGGGTTATATACCTGGTCACGATAAATAAACATGATGACGTCAGCATCCTGCTCAATCGCACCCGATTCGCGCAAGTCAGACATGACTGGGCGCTTATTTGGTCTTTGCTCCAGAGAGCGGTTCAACTGGGATAAGGCAATCACTGGACAATGCAGTTCTTTTGCCAGACCCTTCAAGTTACGGGAAATTTCAGAAATCTCAGTCGCACGGTTTTCACCAGCAGAGTTGGCTGACATCAATTGCAAGTAATCGACAATCACCAGGCCTAGTTTGCCACACTGGCGCGCCAGGCGGCGTGAGCGTGCACGCAACTCAATTGAACTCAGCGCTGGTGTTTCATCAATGTACAACTGTGCATCATTCATTTTTTGTATCGCATGCGTCAGGCGGGGCCAGTCTTCATCAGTGAGCTTGCCGACCCGCAGGCGGCTTTGATCCAGACGGCCTACCGAGCCCAGCATACGCATCGCCAGCTGGGCGCCGCCCATCTCCATCGAGAACACGGCGACTGGCAAACCACTGTCTATTGCTACGTTCTCACCGATATTCAATGAGAACGCGGTTTTACCCATGGAGGGACGTCCCGCCACAATCACCAGATCGCCCGGCTGCAAGCCTGAAGTCATTTTGTCCAGATCAACAAAACCGGTAGGTACACCGGTAATATCGTTCTGGTTGTCGCGGTTATACAATTCATCAATGCGCTCAACGACTTGTGTCAACAAGGGCTGGATGGCCTGGAAACCTTGCGCCCCGCGCGCGCCCTCTTCGGCAATCGCGAAAATCTTGGATTCCGCCGCGTCCAGCATCTGCTTGACCTCTTTCCCTTGGGGGTTGAAGGCATCTCCTGAAATCTCATCTGCCACGGTAATCAGCTTGCGTAAGACACCGCGGTCGCGCACGATCTCTGCGTAGCGGCGTATATTCGCAGCCGAAGGTGTATTCTGCGCAAGTGCGTTAAGGTAGGTCAGGCCACCGGCATCTTCTGCCTTACCCACACTATTCAGCGCTTCATATACAGTAATGACGTCAGCAGGACGCGAAGAATTGATCAATTTGACCATGCACTGGAAAATGATCCTGTGGTCATAACGATAAAAATCTTCTTCGTTGATGAAGTCGGCAATACGATCCCAGGCGGCATTGTCAAGCAGCAAACCTCCGAGAACAGATTGCTCTGCTTCTATGGAATGAGGGGGGACACGCAAGGCATCAAGTTGAGGATCAGAACCAGCTTTCATGGCGCGCATTATAACCGTTAAATCAGACTATCAGAACGTCCCAGCATGGAGAAATGAACCAGTTTGTGACAAGTTTGTGACAAATAGCCAAATAGCCCAAAATTCAGCCATCGACATAAAAAAAGCCGGGAAAACCCGGCTTTTTTTTGAATTTGCCAAGACAGCAAATTAAGCGTGTTCGCCTACTACTGCAACATTAACGTCAACAACAACGTCAGTATGCAAAGCAACGGAAACACTGTGCTCGCCAGCGATCTTCAACGGACCTTGTGGCAAACGTACTTGTGCTTTTTCTACTGCGAAACCTTGTTTAGTCAGGGCTTCAGCGATATCAGCATTAGTGACGGAACCAAACAAACGGCCATCTACACCAGATTTTTGTGTGATTTGTACGGTCAGACCGGACAGTTTTTCGCCTTGAGCTTGAGCTGCTGCCAATTTGGCTGCTGCTGCTTTTTCCAGTTCAGCGCGTTTTGCTTCGAATTCAGCAACTGCAGCTGTCGTAGCACGACGAGCCATACGTTGTGGAATCAAAAAGTTACGTGCATAGCCGTCTTTAACGCGAACTACATCACCCAGATTGCCGAGATTAACGACTTTATCCAACAGAATAACTTGCATATTTTTCTCCTTTACCTTGTCGTCAATTACGCTGTGTGCAAATCAGTGTATGGCAGCAACGCGAGGTAACGTGCACGTTTGATTGCAGTGTCAACTTGACGTTGATACAGCGCTTTTGTACCGGTCAAACGTGCTGGCATGATTTTGCCGTTTTCTTGCACGAAATCTTTCAGTGTGTCGATGTCTTTGTAGTCAACTTTTTCTACATGTGCTGCTGTGAAGCGGCAGAATTTTTTGCGTTTGAACAAAGGGTTTTGTTGTTGACGCTTTTGCTTCAATTTGCTTTTGTCGAATTTTTTACCGAATGCCATTTTTGGCTCCTAATCTAGTAAATGTGTCTCGAATTCAGTGATGTGAAAAACGAGACTTTTGCTATTGCGATTTTTGCGCGCTAAAAAACCGGTGAATTCCATGGGCTGTTCCAAGGCAATTTCTGTAAAACGCTGGGATATTTCACCAGCAGCCATCGCAGAAATTTCAAACTCGACCTGCCGAACTGTGTTCGCCTCACGAGCCTCTGAACTATGCATCAAGGTAGCAGAAGCTATCGGGATACCGGCCGGGGTGTAGCGCAATGCGCTTTTTTCCACAATCCGGGCTACGAGCTTCAGCTGATTCACTATTTTTTTACGCGACCTTTGTCAATTATTAAGCAGCAGGCGCTTCAACACGTTGCGCTTTTGCAGCATCTTCTTTCTGAACAGCTTTCATCATAGGAGAAGGTGTTGTTTCTGCTTTTTTCAATTTGACTGTCAGGTGACGCAAGACAGCATCATTGAATTTGAATGCTGTTTCCAACTCGAGCAGAGTTTCAGCATCGCATTCGATGTTCAAGCAAACATAGTGTGCTTTTGCCAATTTTTGAATCATGTAAGCCAATTGACGACGACCCCAGTCTTCAACGCGGTGGATTTGACCACCACGGGCTACAACACTTGCCTTGTAGCGCTCGATCATTGCAGGAACTTGCTCGCTCTGATCTGGATGTACGATAAATACGATTTCATAATGACGCATATATTCTCCTTGTGGACAATAAAAATAGCCCGCCTCGGCGTCAAGACGAGTGCGGGAAGAGGAAAGCCGACAATAATAACCCAGTTTTTCATATTGATCAATTAGATCAGTGACTTAGGCTATTTATCTGCCAATTCCCGAAGGTAAGTGAGGTATTTTTTTCACATTTCTCAGTAATTGCGGTCATTTTGACTTGCATATTCAGCTTTACTGTATAAAAATACAGACTGCTTGTATATACAGCACCTTAACACTAGAAAACGCCATGCTCAAACTCACTTCCCGCCAGGAACAAATCCTGAACCTGATCAAAGACGCCATTCAAAACACGGGCTTTCCTCCTACCCGCGCCGAGATTGCGACAGAACTGGGGTTTCGCTCCACCAATGCGGCAGAAGAACATTTGCAAGCACTGGCACGCAAAGGCGTTATAGAAATTGCGGCAGGCACTTCACGCGGCATACGCCTGCTGGAGTCAGAGTTGTCCAGCCATATCACAGGCAAGCAACTGGCCTTGCCCCATCCTGCCCTGCTGCAACTAGCCCTGCCACTGGTTGGCCGGGTTGCTGCCGGCTCGCCGATACTGGCAAGTGAACATATAGAATCGACTTACCACGTAGATCCTGCCCTGTTCTCTGCCAAACCAGATTTTTTACTGAAGGTACGTGGCATGTCCATGCGTGACGCTGGCATACTTGATGGCGACTTGCTGGCAGTCAAAAAGGCAGACAGTGCCCGCAATGGCCAGATCGTTGTTGCCCGCCTCGGTGATGATGTTACCGTCAAACGCTATAAAAAAACTGGCAGTTTGATCGAGCTGATGCCAGAAAACCCGGATTATCCTGTGATCAAGATTGGTGATACGGAAGAAGATTTCGCGCTGGAAGGCCTGGCTGTCGGCCTAATGCGCAACTGGGTTTGAGGTCAGCCCGGGCGTGATCCTCCCCTCTCATCCGGATCACGCCCGGCTCGTCCCCAAACTTTTTTGATAGTGGCGCCAAAGGATGCACCTGCTATCAACAGTTCACGTGCTGAATTTGCGAGTTGACATAATCTCAGCCAACCCCCAACAGAATTTACTTGGGGCAGCGCAAAGATCAGAAGCAAAAAGTTCGCGAAACACTACTCCACGCCCACCCAATAGTCTCGCCTTGCAAGACGAGACTATTCATACTGCTAAAAGCATTTCGAGCGCGCATCGCGATAACATAACTAATGAACTCTTTTACGTCACTCTTTATGATTGATGCCTTATAGTTTCGCTGACTCTATACTTGCCGAGATATTGATGTTGATCATGTAAGCGATATTGATCGCAACATTTCTAGCGTACTTTTACAGAAAAACAGGCATTCTTACTTGCATAGGACCTGAGTTGATTTATCCGGATACTGTCAGCTATTCTCCATCCAAATCCAATATCAATTCAGCCTCTGCTTTCTTGCCATAGGCAATCGCATCTTGCGACTTGATGAAGGGTAGTCCATCCTCATCATTCAGAATTAATCCGTTGGACATTGAACACAAGACTGCTGACGCAATAGTCGACGCTATCAGTTCAGTTAAATCACTGTGCGTCGAAAAGGTCACCAGATAATCTCTACCCTTAAGCTGCGGTGTCGCATCTTCGTCCAAAAAATCGTCTTCCAACTCTTCGAAAAAATATTCGAACCCAGTTTCTTCACCCTTGTATATGCAGGGCAAAAACCCGGAAAATTCTTCAACATCAAAATCCGTGTCAATTTGCAGATCAAACTCTGCATCCGCAATTGCTTGCGCCCATCGCTTGGGGATAGGCATTTTCTCTTTTTCTAGAATCACAAAAATATCGACAGACATATTTCACCTGGTAAAAAATCAAATATATGGCTCTTGCTGGAAGCCTCGTGCAATTCCGGCTTTTACCATTTCTATCCGTTCGGGAGTCGGATGATAGCCACGCTTCCCAACGTAGGCCACATACGTTTCATATGAACGAACTGTCGGAAACCAGGGTAGAGCGTATTTATCAATTAATTCCAATACAGATCTTAAAACTTGTTCAATATCTTCCTCATTTTCGACAGAAAACATTGGGTCGCTAAACATATTTTTGGGAAAATCCTCAGAGAGGCGGCCACCAATCAATATATAGTCGGGTGGGAACTCTCCAAGTTCACCATTTGGATGATTTACCCAAGGCGACCAGATCGTTACATTGATATCAAGAAATCCGCCTGAACTTATTCTTGCGACAAACATATCAAATAAAGGCCCGCGCTTACGCCAAAAAGTAAATTTCTTTTCTACGGCAAACCCGCGCCGCCGCATCGCGTCGTGGAACCATTTGCTCGCGTGTTTATCAAGTTGCGCCAAAGTAGTCATAGAACCAGACCATTTCCAATCTAAAAATAAAGAGAATGAATCATAGATTAAATTGAACCCGTGTTGACAACAATTTAACATTACCGCAATTGCGCAACGACATAAAACTGCCTGCAAAAAAAATCGCCCGATTCAAAAATCGGGCGATTTCATTTTTTTGTTGCCAGCACTTGGCTGGCAAGCACCAACAAATGCTGACTAACTTAGTGCTTTACCACAGTCGTATCCGCTGGTGTTTCTGGCGTTGCCGGTGTTGCTGCGGCAGCCACAGGGACTGGTTCGTCAACCAAAGGAACAGGCTGGGTTTCCAGTGCAATTTCCAGGACCTTGTCTATCCAGCGTACCGGGATGATTTCCAGTTTGTTTTTGACATTGTCCGGGATCTCAGCCAGATCCTTGGCATTTTCCTCAGGTATCAATACTGTCTTGATACCACCACGGTGAGCAGCGAGCAATTTCTCTTTCAAGCCACCGATAGGCAATACTTCGCCGCGCAGGGTGATCTCACCAGTCATGGCGACATCAGCACGAACCGGGATGCCAGTAAATACTGACACCAGAGCCGTAGTCATGGCGATACCGGCAGATGGACCATCTTTTGGTGTTGCGCCTTCTGGTACGTGGATATGGATATCACTCTTCTCGAATACATCCGCCTTGATACCAAGACGCTTGGCGCGGCTGCGTACCACTGTGCGGGCTGCTTCTATCGATTCTTTCATGACATCGCCCAGAGTACCGGTACGGATAACCCCGCCTTTACCTGGCATGTTCACAGCTTCTATAGTCAAGAGATCACCACCAACTTCAGTCCAGGCCAAACCAACTACCTGACCAATCTGGTTATCCTTGACGGCGACACCAAAGTCATAGCGGCGCACACCCAGGTACTTGTCCAGATTTTTTGAATTGACCGTGGCTTTTTTCTCGGTCTTTTTGAGCAAGAGCATTTTCACGACCTTGCGGCAAATCTTGGAGATTTCCCTTTCCAGCGAACGCACGCCAGCTTCACGGGTGTAATAGCGAATGATGTCGCGTATTGCACTCTCAGCCACAGTGATTTCGCCTTCTTTCAAACCATTATTCTTGATTTGCTTGGGCAATAAATAACGCTGCGCAATGCTGGTTTTTTCATCTTCGGTGTATCCCGACAGACGTATTACTTCCATCCGGTCCAGCAAGGCTGGCGGGATATTGTAAGAATTGGACGTCGCTACAAACATCACATCGGACAAATCGAAATCGACTTCGATATAGTGATCCGAGAAAGTGTGATTTTGCTCAGGGTCCAACACCTCCAGCAAAGCCGATGAAGGATCACCACGGAAGTCTGCCCCCATCTTGTCCACTTCATCCAACAGGAACAAAGGATTACGCACACCAACCTTGGACAGGCTTTGCAAAATCTTGCCTGGCATGGAACCTATGTAGGTACGGCGATGACCGCGAATTTCTGCCTCATCACGCACGCCACCCAAAGCCATGCGCACAAACTTGCGGTTCGTAGCGCGGGCAATGGATTGCCCCAGCGAGGTTTTACCCACACCTGGAGGACCTACCAGACACAAGATAGGCGCTTTGAGCTTGTCGACACGCTGTTGTACTGCAAGATATTCCAGGATGCGTTCCTTGACCTTATCGAGGCCAAAGTGTTCGTCTTCCAATACTTTTTCGGCATTCGTCAAATCATTATTGACCTTGGATTTTTTCTTCCATGGCAAATTAACGATAGTGTCGATGTAATTACGGACGACAGTAGCTTCTGCCGACATAGGCGACATCATCTTGAGTTTTTTCAACTCATTCTGTGCTTTGTCGCGGGCTTCTTTAGGCATCTTGGCGGCCAGGATTTTTTTCTCCAGCTCGTCAATATCCGCACCTTCTTCACCCTCGCCCAGCTCTTTCTGTATCGCCTTGACTTGCTCGTTCAGGTAATACTCGCGCTGGGATTTTTCCATCTGACGTTTGACGCGACCACGGATGCGCTTTTCAACCTGCAGGATATCAAGCTCACCTTCGAGCTGACCCAGCAAATGCTCAAGACGTTTTGCCACACTGAAAATTTCCAGGATGACTTGTTTTTGTTCCAGCTTCAAAGGCAGGTGCGCGGCGATGGTATCAGCCAGGCGACCAGCATCATCAATGCCGGACAGGGATGCCAGAATTTCTGGTGGAATCTTTTTGTTCAGTTTGACGTATTGGTCAAATTGCTGAACGATAGTACGGCGCATAGCTTCGACTTCCGACTCATCACCTTCATCGACGGCGATAGGTGTCAGGTCGGCAAAGAAATGCGATTCAGAATCATGGATCTTGCTGATGCGCGCACGTTGCGCACCTTCGACCAGCACTTTGACAGTGCCGTCGGGCAATTTCAGCATTTGCAAAATATTGGCAATACAGCCAATTTCATAAATATCATCTGCCGAAGGTTCATCCTTGGCAGCGGCTTTCTGGGCGGCAAGCATGATGCTCTTGCCCTGATCCATGGCGGCTTCTAAGGCTTTAATGGATTTGGGGCGGCCCACAAACAGGGGGATTACCATGTGCGGGAATACAACGACATCACGCAGTGGCAACAACGGCAATTGGGTTTGTTCGGTAATCAGAGTAGTCGTCATGGCGCACCTTTCATAAATACTGGTTAACAATGTTGGCGCACTGGGCGGAAACACAAGCCCATTCTGGAAAAAAACAATAAAAAAAGCCACTCAGAGAGCTTCTCCGGGTAGCTTTACGATTGAAGCCAGAATCGTTTTGTTAATCCATTGTACTTCGAATCAAATTAAAACGAGGCAAAATAAATAAAAATGGGGAGCTAAGTCCCCATTTTGTTACTTTGCAGCAAACAATACCATCAGGCGCCTGAAACTTTTGGTTGCTCATGGTAAATCAACAATGGTTTTGCGCCGTTAGTGATCGTACTTTCGTCAATAACAACCTTCTCCACATTCTGATGGCTAGGCAAGTCATACATGACATCCAGCAAGGCGTGCTCGAGGATGGAACGCAGGCCACGGGCACCGGTTTTACGCATGATCGCTTTCTTGGCGATGGCTTGCAAGGCAGCCGGACGAATTTCGAGCTCAGTGCCTTCCATCTCTAGCAATTTTGCATATTGCTTGATCAGGGCATTCTTAGGCTCAACCAGAATCTGGATCAGGGCAGCCTCGTCCAGCTCATTCAAAGTGGCGATAACAGGCAAACGACCAACCAGCTCGGGAATAAGACCGAACTTGATCAAATCTTGTGGCTCTGCATCTTGCATCACTTCGCTGGCACTCTTTTCTGCCTGGCTCTTGACGCTGGCGGAAAAACCTATGCCACTGCGCTCAGAACGGTCAGAAATGATCTTGGCCAGACCATCAAATGCACCACCGCAGATGAACATGATGTTGGTGGTATCGATCTGTATGAAATCCTGATTCGGATGCTTGCGACCACCCTGAGGCGGCACAGATGCCATGGTACCTTCAACCAGCTTCAGCAAAGCTTGCTGCACGCCTTCACCAGAAACATCACGGGTAATGGATGGATTATCAGATTTACGGGAAATCTTGTCGATCTCATCAATATAAACGATACCTTTTTGCGCGCGCTCGACTTCATAGTTGCAATTTTGCAGCAATTTTTGAATGATGTTTTCTACGTCTTCACCGACATAACCAGCTTCAGTCAGGGTAGTCGCATCGGCAATAACGAAAGGCACGTTCAACATGCGTGCCAGTGTTTGCGCCAGCAAGGTTTTACCTGAACCAGTAGGGCCAACCAGCAAGATATTACTCTTAGCCAGCTCGACATCGTCTTTTTTACCCAAGTGCTTAAGGCGCTTGTAATGGTTATATACCGCTACCGCCAGAATACGCTTGGCACCAAGCTGACCAATGACGTACTGATCCAGCAAGTCAGTGATTTCTTGCGGCGTAGGCAACTCAGTTTTCGCACTGGCAATATTATCAATCTCTGACACTTCGTCACGAATGATGTCGTTGCACAAATCGATACACTCGTCGCAGATGAATACGGATGGCCCAGCTATTAATTTTTTAACCTCATGCTGACTCTTGCCGCAAAACGAGCAATAGAGCAACTTTTCTCCGCTGGAGGATTTTTTATCGGGCATGATACGTATATGAAATAAACAAAATTAATCTATAAACTGATGATTACACGCTGACTGGACAGAGTCTGGACTCAGGCCTCGGCCACGCATATTAAGCATTAATAATCTCAGCTTCTTGGTCTTGCATATTACCTGCAAAAACGTCTTTCGTCATGACATCAATATGCAACAATGGGAAGCAAAGAGACATTATAGAACAGAATAAAAAAACGCCCGAACCGTCATGGAACAGGCGTTTTTCTTTTGATAAGCAATGTGCTTGGAGGATTTAAGCGCGATGGGCCAGCACCTTATCGATCAAACCATATTCCGCAGCAGCATCTGCTGACATGAAATTATCACGGTCTGTATCTTTGGCAATTTGCTCCAGGCTGCGGCCAGTTTTTTCAGCCAGTATGCCATTCAGGCGCTCACGCAAATACAAGATTTCACGCGCCTGGATTTCAATATCAGATGCCTGACCTTGAGCACCGCCCAGAGGTTGATGAATCATGATACGGGAATTTGGCAAGGAGAAACGCTTGCCCTTGGCACCTGCCGCCAGCAAAAAGGCACCCATGGATGCCGCCATACCGGTACACAGGGTAGATACGTCAGGCTTGATGAACTCCATGGTGTCAAAGATGGCCATACCAGCAGATACCGAACCACCAGGGGAGTTGATGTAAAGTGAAATATCCTTGTCAGGATTTTCACTTTCCAGGAACAGCAACTGTGCAACAACAAGATTGGCAGTCTGATCATTGACCGGACCCACCAGGAAAATCACACGCTCCTTGAGCAAGCGTGAGTAGATGTCGTATGAACGCTCACCCCTGCCGCTTTGCTCAATCACCATAGGCACCATGCCCAGCATGTTTGTGTCCAGTGCCGAATTACGGATGATGCCTGTCATGTGTTTTCCTTTATTTGTTACGCTTGTGCGTTGTTACCCATCAATTCGTCGAAAGGCAGAACTTTGTCTGTAACTTTCGCTTTACCCAGCACATAGTTAACGACGTTTTCTTCTAATACAAGGGCTTCAACTTCAGCCAGACGGTTGCGGTCGCTGAAATAATATTTAACGACTTGCTGCGGGTCTTCATAGCTTTGAGCAAAATCTTCAACTTGCGCTTTGATTTGTTCAGTTGTTGCTTGCAGATTGTTTGCCTTGACCAGTTCAGCCAGGATCAGACCCAGGCGAACGCGACGCTCAGCTTGTGCATTGAACAAGTCTGTAGGGAAAGGCACGTCTTTGACGTTCATGCCGCGTTGCGCCATGTCTTGACGTGTCATTTCTGCCAAACGTTCGCTGTCTTGCGTTACCAAAGTTTTAGGTACGTCAAATTCAACAACCTTGACCAATGCGTCCATGACGCTTTCTTTAGTCTTGGATTTAACACGGCCGCGTACTTCGCGTTCCAGATTGTCCTTGATATCTGCGCGCATTTTGACCAGGTCGCCATCTTCCACGCCCAGCATTTTGGCAAACTCGGAATCTACTTCAGGCATATGCGCCCATTCCAGTTTTGTCAAAGTGATCGTGAATTCTGCAGTTTTACCTGCGACATCCTTGCCATGATAGTCTTCAGGGAAAGCCAGTGGGAAAGTCTTGGACTCGCCAACTTTCAGACCGATAGTTGCTGTTTCGAACTCAGGCAACATGCGGCCTTCACCCAATACGAAGGCGAAACCATCAGCTTTGCCGCCAGCAAATTCGACGCCGTCGATTTTGCCTACGAAATCTACTGTAGCGCGGTCGCCATTTTGTGCGGATTGATCTGCACCGCCGTCACCGTGCGCGCCCTGCTCCCCTTTAACGTGGAAATGCACGCGTTGCTTGCGCAGGATATCGATGGTTTTATCGATTTCGGCATCAGTTACGTCAGACTTGACTTGCTCAACTTCAGCAACAGTCAAGTCACCAACGGTGATTTCTGGATACACTTCAAAAGTTGCATCGAATGCCAAGCTGCCTTCAGCCACGTCTGATCCAGACTTTGGCTCTATGCTTGGGTAACCAGCAACACGCAATTTGTTTTCATTTGCAGCAGCAGCAAAAGCCTGGCCGACTTTGTCGTTCAGCACTTCTGTTTCTACTTGATAGCCATATTGCGCAGCTACCATTTTCATAGGTACTTTACCAGGACGGAAACCAGGCGCTTTTGCTGTGCGTGCGCGCTGTTTCAAACGCTTTTCAACTTCCGATTGCACATCAGCGACCGGGAAGGAAATCGTCAAACGGCGTTCCAATTTATCTAAAGTTTCGACTGCAGTTGCCATGAAAATCGTCCAAATAGTAAAAATTCTGTGGTGCGAGGAGGGGGACTCGAACCCCCACACCATTGCTGGCGTCAGGACCTAAACCTGGTGCGTCTACCAATTTCGCCATCCTCGCGGGATGTATGTTTATGTTCACCGGCGCAATGCCGCCACACGTTCTGCACGGCCGTCACAAAAGCAAAGGGCGACCCGAAATTCAAGCGTCGCCCAAAACTGATGTATGTGGCATTACAACTCCAGCCCGATATTCTACTGGATTTTACCGGCATGTGCCTTATTTTTTTAAATACAAGCCCAATACAGCGGCGGAAACGCCATAAAAGGCTATAAAACACTATATAAGGGCAGTATTGCTAGGCATTTCCAGCAATTCCACCTCTGTCAGCATAGCTAACCTGACAGGGGTGGAACCCAAAAATACCGCAAATACTCTAAATACTGGTCTTCTTGACCCTGAACCATGCCGCATACAAAGCTGGCAAGAACAGCAAGGTCAGAGCAGTCGCAATAATCAAACCACCCATGATAGCGACCGCCATCGGACCCCAGAACACGGAACGGGACAAAGGTATCATCGCCAGCACTGCCGCTGCTGCCGTCAGGATGATAGGACGGAAGCGGCGTACGGCCGATTCCACAATCGCATCCCATGGTGCAGCGCCCTCACCTATATCGTGCTCGATCTGGTCAATCAAGATCACCGAATTACGGATGATCATACCGAACAGGGCAATCACACCAAGTTGCGCGACGAAGCCGAATGGACGTTGCAATATCAACAAAGCCATCGCCGCCCCCGCCACACCCAGAGGGCCCGTCAGGAATACCAGCAAGGATCTGGAGAAACTATGCAACTGCAACATCAGCAAAGTAAAGATGATGAAAATCACAAATGGAACATTGGCTGCAATCGATTCCTGCGCCTTGCCACTATCCGCTGCTGCACCTGCCAACTCTATCTTGTAACCTGGCAAGAGGCTGGCCCTGATCTGATCCAGTTTTGGTGATACCTGGCTTGATACTGTCGGACCCTGTATGCCATCAACCACGTCAGACTGCACCGTCACCGCCCACTCACGGCCTTCCCGCCAGACCACACCCGGCTCCCATACCAGATTGATACGGGCGACCTGAGACAAAGGCACAAATTTGCCACTGCCGGTTGGTACATTAGCATTACCCAATGCCTCTATCGTAGAACGCTCATCGACTGGCTGACGCACGACAATATCAATCAGTTTATTACCATCACGGAACTGACCAACGGTAGTACCCGTCAGTATGGTATTCGCAGCACGCATGACAGCTTGCGATGTAATACCCAGGGCACGCAATTTATCCTGATCCAGATCAATACGCACTACCTTGACTGACTCGTTCCAGTTGTCATTCACACCCACCGTATTTGGGTTAGCACGCATGACTTCTTTGACACGATCTGCAATTTCCCTGACCTTGTTCACTTCCAGACCTGTGACACGGAACTGCACCGGATAAGGAACTGGTGGGCCGTTAGGCAAGAGCTTCACACGACCACGCACCTCAGGAAAATCTTTCTTGAAGGCTTCGATAATTTTCAAACGCAATGCGGAACGTGCTTTCAAATCCTTAGGCAAGACCACGATCTGCGACACGTTGGTTTGCGGGAAAATCTGATCCAACGGCAAATAGAAACGAGGACTACCCGTACCGACATAGCTGGTCACGCTTTCCACCCCTTCCTGCTTTTGCATGAAGGCTTCAAACTTCTTGGCTTGCGCTTCTGTTGCCTGGAAGGACGAGCCTTCTGGCAACCACAACTCCACCATCAATTCAGGGCGACTGGAGTCAGGGAAGAATTGCTG
This sequence comes from Undibacterium sp. Tian12W, assembly GCF_049339405.1. Classification (NCBI taxonomy): domain Bacteria; kingdom Pseudomonadati; phylum Pseudomonadota; class Betaproteobacteria; order Burkholderiales; family Oxalobacteraceae; genus Undibacterium; species Undibacterium sp. Tian12W. The sequence continues at coordinate 33,983 of NZ_JBMPPK010000014.1, read as the reverse complement.
CTCAATGAACTTGAATCCATATACACCCAACATGAACACGCCAAGCGTAATGACTATCGTCGTCTTGCGCCAGGTCACGCACCAATTCACCAGCGCACGGAAACGCGAGTAAAACGGTGTGTCAAAGATCTCATGCTCACTACCACCGCCACCTGCATGTGGTTTGACCTTCAACAGCAGATAACCCAGATAAGGCGTAAAAATAACCGCAGCCAGCCATGAGATCAGCAAAGCCAGGGCATTTACCGAGAACATTGAGAAGGTATACTCACCCGCTGCAGATTTTGCCAGACCGATAGGCAAGAAACCTGCCGCCGTAATCAGCGTACCCGTCAACATCGGCATGGCCGTAGAAGTATAGGCAAAGGTTGCAGCATCAAAGCGCGAGAAACCTTCTTCCATCTTCCTGACCATCATTTCAACCGCGATAATCGCATCATCGACCAGCAAACCCAGGGCAATGATCAGAGCACCCAGCGATATCTTGTGTAAATCGATATCAAAGATGCGCATGAACAAGAAGGTAATTGCCAATACCAACGGTATCGTCAAACCAACCACCAGGCCAGGCCAGATATCTAGGCGGAAAGGTTTTGTATGCAAACCCAAGGCCAGGAAGCTGACTGCAAGAACAATGACGACGGCTTCTATCAGCGTGCGGATAAATTCACCAACGGAAGACTTCACGGCGTCCGGCTGATTGGTCACCTGCTCCAGCGTAATACCTACTGGCAGTTTTGCCTTGATTTCAGCAACATCAACTTGCAAGTGTTTGCCCAACTCAATGATATTGCCGCCCTTTTCCATGGAAATACCCAGGCCGACAACTTCTTTGCCGTTGAAACGCATCTTGTCTTGCGGTGGGTTCTTGTACTCACGTTTGACCGTGGCAAAATCACCAAGGCGAAAAGTCGTGCCATTGGCGCGCAACTGCAAATTCTCCAGCTCTTTCACCGTCATCAGCGCGCCAGAAATACGGACTTGCAGATTGTCTGTGGAGGTCGTTAACACACCGGTAGCTTCAACACCATTTTGCGAATTGATTTGCCCTACGATGGCATCAAAAGGCACGCCCAGTTGTGAGAATTTCTTTTGCGAGAATTCAATATTGATTTTCTCGTCCTGCACACCAAACAGTTCAACCTTGGATACAGAAGGGATACGCAAAAATTGCTGACGCACGAAGTCGGCATATTCCTTAACCTCTTCATACTTGAAACCATCGCCAGACAAGGCAAAGATGGAGCCGTAGGTATCGCCGAATTCATCATTGAAGAAGGGACCTACGACACCCGGCGGCAAAGTCCCGCGTATATCGCTGATCTTTTTACGCACCTGATACCAGGATTGCGCCGTATCTTTAGGCGGCGTCGATTCGCGCAATTGCAGGATGATTAAAGTTTCGCCTGGTTTGGAGTAGCTGCGTATCTTGTCTATATAAGGCGTTTCCTGCAGCTTTTTTTCCAGCTTGTCAGTCACCTGATCAGCCATTTGCAAAGCGGTGGCACCTGGCCAGATAGCCCGCACCACCATGGCACGGAAAGTAAACGGCGGATCTTCATCCTGCCCCAGTTTGCCATAGCTTAGTATGCCACCCAGCAAAAGCACGACCATCAGATAGCGCGTCAGCGGAATATGCTCCAGCGCCCATCTGGATAAATTGAAACCACGTGAAGAATCACTCATTTGGCCGCTCCTGCGGCTGCCGCTGGTGCTGCCGGGGTGGCAGACGCTGCATCACTGGCCGCTGCCACAGACTTGGCCGGGGCTGGAGCAGTTTCCACACCGAGTATGGTCACTTTCTGACCATTTTTGAGCAGGTTGGCACCCGCCGTCACCACTACCTGACCTGGCTTGACACCACCAGCCAGCAAGGCTTCTTCGCCAGAAGAACCGGCTACCTGAACCGGCACCAGCCTGACCACGCCAGACTCAACCACCCAGACTGAAGAAGCATTCTTTTCCTGGAACAAGGCAGTCAAAGGCACTTTGATTGCGCTATTCGGATTTTTCGCATTAAAGCTGACATAGGCCGTCATGCCCAGTTGCACATCTTTGTTATCACCAGCAAGGCTGACCTTGGCAGTATAAGTGCGGGTGACAGGGTCAGCCATAGGTGACAATTCACGCAATTTGCCAGGTATGGTTTGGCCCGGGTTGGCCCACAAACGTACGTTGACATCCGTCAGTTGACGGATAGAATTGACCTTGTCTTCTGGTACACCTACGATAACATCCATGGCCCCCAATTGGGCTACACGCACGACCGGTGTACCCGCTGCAACCACCTGCCCTACCTCGGCATCAATACCAGTTACCACGCCATCAACATCAGCCACCAGGCTGGTATAAGAAGACTGGTTGGACTGGTTTTTATAAGCTGCCAGAGCCTGTTCATAAGTTGATTGCGCCGATTTGTAGGCTACTTCTTTGCCATCCAGTACGGCAGCGGCCACAAAATTCTTGGAGCGCAACTCCTGATAACGCTTCAATTCAGCCTTGGCCAGATCACGGTTACTCTCAGCCGCCGTCAAGCCCGCCTTGGCCTGAACCTGTGCCAGCGCCAGGTCCTGAGGGTCAAGCTGCATCAATACCTGGCCACGCTTGACCAGGGTACCTGCATCTACTTTGCGGGCAACTATTTTGCCCGGCACGCGAAAACCCAGGCGCGACTCTATGCGTGGACGCACTTCACCGGTCAGCTCGGCATTAATATCTATATTGCTGCTCGCCAGGGTAATGGTTCTGACCGGGCGTATGTCTTCGGTTTTCTCGGCAGGTTTGGAGCAAGCCAGCAAAAGTGTTGCAGAAGCAAGAATGAAGGCGAATTGGGCAGCGCGCCTTCCAGCAAACTGCCTCGCTTGAGGATGGATGGTAGTTTCTGGTGTTAACACAGGAGTTTTCCTTTACTATGCTGGCTTTCCGGGCCGGAACAAAACGGGCAAAAATAACAATGCGATTTTATTAATATTTAATATTGACTGCGTGCTACTATCAAGTAACTGACTTTACGGTTAGTAATTATAGTTAAGCATCTTGTTTTTGCCAATGACTTTTCGGTCATTAAGACTTTTCATGGAATTTAGCTCAATAAATGTCGCAAATGTCAGTTAACCATTACGAAAACTTCCCTGTTGCCTCCCTCTTGCTTCCTGCCCGCTTAAGGCCAGCGGTCAAGGTCATCTATGCTTTTGCCCGCAGTGCCGACGACATTGCCGATGAGGGAGATGACAGCCCGGAGCAAAGGCTGGCGCAACTGGCAGAATATGAACGCGAACTCGATAACATAGAGAAAAATAGTAGCAGCGAATCACAACTATTCAAGGCACTGGCTGAGGTAATACGTGAATATAAACTGCCTTTGCAAAGCTTTCGCGATTTGCTGTCGGCATTCAAACAGGATGTTGTCACTACCAGATATACAGACTTTACCGGACTGCTGGATTATTGCGCCCGCTCGGCAAATCCGGTCGGCACACTGATGCTGTACCTTTATGAACAGGCCAGTACTGAGAATTTGCGCGATTCAGATGCCATCTGCAGTGCACTGCAACTGATCAATTTTTGGCAGGATGTCGCCATTGACTGGCAAAAACAAAGAATTTACCTGCCGCTGGATGACTTGAGCCGGTTTGGCATAGGAGAACAGCAAATTGCCAGTGGCATGCAAAATGAAGACTGGCGCAATATGATGCGCTTTCAGGTGGCACGCGCCAGGAATATGATGCAATCAGGCAGCGGCCTGGCAAAGCGCCTGCCCGGCAGACTGGGATGGGAATTGCGCCTGGTAGTACAGGGCGGTTTGCGCATACTGGAAAAAATTGAAGCGGCGAATTACAACGTATTTCAGCACAGGCCCAAATTGACCAAGACCGACTGGATCAGGCTGGCATGGCGGGCAACACGTATGTGAGGTAGGTTTGTGAGGTAGGTATGTGAGACATGTGAGACATGTGAGGCATGTAAAACTGAACGCGAAGTCCGGCTGATACAAATCAATACAGATCAATATAGATCAATCGCCTCACCTGGCAAACGTTTGCCCGCACCCGCTGTGTCTGCAAATTGCAGCAACATGTAAATCATTATTGTTTTTGACCAATAGCAATAGGAGATACGTGGGATTGAACTTAAAATCAATCTACCAATCACACCAACAGCAAACCCATGGCGACTCTTTCATGAGCAAGCGGGTCTGCACAGGATTCTGGAGTTTGAATGCGAACTTGTATAACTTGTATATATCGATGTGTTTTCCTACTATCTTTATTGTCACTCAACGGCTGCACCGTCATTGCGATTGCTGATGCGGCTGTCTCGACTACCGTTAAAGTCGGCAGTGCCGTCGTTGGCACCGCAGTAGATGTCACGCGCGCTGGCGTAAGGGCAGTCACCAGCGATAGTGATGACAGCAGTGGGGACAATCAGGACGGCGATAGCGGCAATACCGACAACGAATCCTCCAGCAAGCACCATAAATAATAGATAAGCTTCCGCATTTTGTACGATAGCCAACTCAATATCATGCCCACAGCATTGCAAATTGCCAAGCACAGGGAAATACAGGCAGCTGCCAAGACGGTACTTGCACGTCTGGCTGGCATGATCACTGCTGAAGACACAGAACAAAGCATCGCCGACAAGGCCTATTCCATGTTGTGCGAATCAGGTTACTCCAAAACCTGGTACCACCAATGCCCTGCCCTCGTGTTGCTAGGGTCACGCAGTTGCGTTTCCATCTCTGGCAGCGACTATCAACCCGGCAAGGAAACCGTTGGCAAAGCCAACCTGATTACCGTGGATTTGAGTCCGGTCCATGATGAATATTGGGGTGATTGCGCGCGCTCCTTCCCGGTTGAAAATGGCAGAGTGACGCACACACCGCAATTGCTGGAGTTTCGCAACGGGCTTTGCTTCCAACAGCACCTGCATGCGCAAATGCTGGAAACCGTGACACCCAAAACCACTTTTGGCCAGTTATTTGACTGGGCCAATTTACGAATACGGCAAAATGGCTTCGTGAATCTCGATTACCGCAACAATGTCGGGCACAGCATCGTCACAGACCGCGACCAGCGCCAATACATCCATTCTGATAACAGCCAGGAGTTGGGAGAAGTCGCCTTTTTCAGCTTTGAACCCTTCATACGCCTGAAAGGCGGCAAATGGGGCTTCAAGCATGAAGGGATTTTCTACTTCAATGAGCAGGGCAAGCTGGAAGAAATATAAAAGCGAAGGGAGCTTGCATGCCTATGCAACTGGCCTTGCAAGTAAAAAAGCTGGACAGATGTTAATCTGCCCAGCTTTTTCATTTATATCAACTACCTGCTATCAAGTCTTGGCGCAATCTACCACTGCATTTCTTGAGGCAGCAGGATTAGACGCATCGACCACACCAGTACCATTAGTGACCTTGCAAGTCTGACCGGTAGCCTGGGTATCAACCGTGATATTGAATGGCTTGCCACTCAACCAGCTCCAGTTAAACTGATAATTACCTGGTGCACTGACGGCAAATTTATCAGCAAAACCATCTACTGTATTCACCATGGTCAACACGGTGCCTGCTGTCAGGCCATTGACGGTAAATTGAACTGGCACGGCAGGTACACAAGACACCAGGGCCGTCAGCGAAGCTGCAGGATTTGCGTTATTGACCGTGCCTGTGCCATTGGCGACTGTACAGTATTGAGATGCGGGCGGGATACCTACAGTCACTGCAAACGGCTGGCCGCTAACACCATAAGATGCAAACTGAAAGCTGCCATTGGCCGTCACCGTAGTAGTTGCCAACAAATTATTGAGCAATACCATGGAGCTATTGTCAGCCATGCCAGAAACCGTACCACCCACTGGCACATTCGGCACACAGGTTACGGCGATGTTCTTGACTGCTGAATCACTGGACATCTTGCCTGTGCCATTGACAACCGTGCAGTTCACAGAATTTGGCTGGGTCAGCACAGTGATGGAGTAAGCACCATTGCTGGCAACATTGAATGAGAAAGTACCATCTGCCGTCAGCGTCTGGGTGTAATTGGCTTCATTGCGCAAAACCAGAACATCACCAGTACCCAGACCAGTGACATTACCGCCAACTGTCGTATATACAAAGCCACCACATCCAGCGAGGACTATGCCTGCGCCAACGATCAATGCTGCAAATTTCGATTTATTCAAGATATTCGTCCGAATGAGTAATTATTTTCAATGCCGCGCCGATTTTCCATGGCGCTCTATCGCTCTATAACGCGCCGCCTATTATACGTTTAGTCCCGGATAAGAAAGCAGTTCTTCGTTTTCATTACAATATGTTACGATAAAACAGACTAATCCCGGCATCAAAATACACTTCTTATACAAAACCCATGGCTTTGCCTATCCAGCAAAAAAACGGCCTTAGCCCATCTACTGACTCACTTTATTAATAATAATTTCATATTTCTACTGTAAACTGCGTAGAAATCATCCTTACTGGCCACACAATAAAGCGCAAGAGATTTGTGAGCTTTGCCACAGTTTGTTAACATAGCTACTTTTTTGGCTTTATTTTTGGCCTTAATTTTGGCTTTAGCCGCCACTTCTTACTCATTCAGCATGTCTCCAGACGAATATTGCCAGCAAAAAGCTGCACAAAGTGGCTCCAGTTTTTACTATAGTTTCCTGTTTTTGCCCCAGGCCAGAAGGCGGGCAATCACCGCCCTGTATGCATTTTGCCGCGAAGTCGATGATGTTGTGGATGAAAGCACTGACGATATGGTGGCCCGCAGCAAACTGGGCTGGTGGCGCAAGGAAGTGCAGGCGATGCTGGCGAATCAGCCTACACATCCGGTGACCAAGGCTTTGCTGCCGCACATGGCAGACTATCAGCTGGATGGAGCACACATGCTGGCGATTATCGATGGTATGGAAATGGATTTGAACCAGACCCGCTACCTCGACTTCAATGCGCTGCAAAAATATTGCTGGCATGTTGCTGGCGTCGTCGGCATTTTATCAGCCAGTATTTTCGGCATCACCAATCCGCAAACCCGTGAGTTTGCTGAGAAACTGGGCTTGGCTTTTCAGATGACTAATATCATCCGCGACGTCGGTGAAGATGCACGCAAAGGCAGGATTTACCTGCCCGTCAATGAGCTACAGCAATTCAATGTCACTGCAGCCGATATTCTGAATGCCCGCCATAGCACGCAATTTGAAACCCTGATGCAGTTCCAGTATGAGCGCGCACAAAAGCTGTACGAAGAAGCCTTTGCCCTGCTTCCGCCGGAAGACCGCAAGGCGCAAAGAACTGGCCTGATCATGGCGGCAATTTATCGCGCCCTGTTGGTGGAAATACAGCGTGACGGTTTCCATGTACTTAATCAGCGCATCTCGCTGACACCGATACGCAAACTCTGGCTGGCCTGGAAAACCTACGTCCGTGGCTAAAAAAGAGGCGCTGAAAAACAAGTCAGTCGCCGTCATCGGTGCTGGCTGGGCTGGTTGCGCGGCTGCCTGTGAACTGGTACAACAAGGTGCTACTGTCACATTATTCGAATCCAGCCGCAATCTGGGTGGACGTGCGCGTGGTGTCACCGTGCACGGGCAAGAACTGGATAATGGCCAGCATATTTTGCTGGGCGCCTATACCCAGAGTCTGCGTCTGATGCGACTGCTTGGTGTTGATACTGAAACAGCACTATTGAATTTGCCGCTGCAAATGGTCTATCCCGCGCTGGAAGACGGCATGTCATTCATTGCCCCTCGCTTGCCCGCCCCGCTACACTTATTAATCGCACTGATTAAATCCAGCGGCCTCAGTTTTGCCGACAAAATGGCGCTGGCAAGATTTTCATCCACCGCACGCTGGATGGGCTGGCGTCTGAATGAAGATTGCAGCGTCCTAGAATTACTGGAGCGTTTTGACCAGACACCGCGGCTATGTCGTTTGATGTGGATACCACTCTGCATCGCTGCCCTGAATACTCCACCTGAACGCGCCTCGGCCCAGGTATTTTTAAATGTCCTGCGCGATAGTCTGGGAGCAAAACGCGCAGCATCCGACATGCTGATACCTCGGCTGAATCTGAGCAGCGTCTTCCCTGAAAAAGCGGCTGCCTACGTTCGTGTTCAAGGCGGACAAGTTTTGCCGGCACATACCGCAACTGGCCTTATGCAAAATGAAGATGGCAAATGGCAAATTGAACTGAAGCAGGCAGAAGCACAACTGCCGCTCTATGATGCAGTCATACTTGCCTGCGATTTTGCCAATGCAGACAGACTATTAGCCACATTGCCAGTCAAAGATCAGGCAACAGCCTTGCCAGCTATGACTTACGAGCCCATCACTACCTGTTATCTGCAATATGCATCAAACGTGAGGCTGCCACGCCCCATGCTGGCACTGCTTGACGATGTGGGTCAGAAAAAATGGGGACAATATGTATTTGACCGTGGTCAGCTACAGCCCGATCAGGCGGGCTTGCTGGCAGTGGTCGTGAGTGTTTCGCAAACTGCCACAGAAATTGACAGGCATGAACTGGCAATGGATATTGCCACACAACTGGCGCAGAGTCTGGGCATGCCAGAACTCGCGCAGCCCATCTGGCATCAATGCATCTCGGAAAAGCGCGCTACCTTTAGTTGCGCACCTGGTTTGAACCGGCCAGACAATCACACTGCTTACACTGGCTTGTATCTGGCAGGCGACTATACCAAAGGCGACTACCCTGCCACGCTGGAAGGTGCAGTACGCAGTGGCATAGCAGCCAGCCAGGCTATCGCCAAAGATTTGAAAGCGTCAAAAATCTAATCCGGGATTTCACTATCCACATCGCGAATTCTGGACAGGGCCTCTTCTATCCTATCGACCCCTATGATGGTCAGGCCTTCGATTTTTTGCTTGGGTGCATTTGATTTGGGGATCATGGCGATGGAAAAGCCCAGCTTGGCCGCTTCGCGCAAGCGCTCCTGCCCGCGTGGCGCTGGGCGTATCTCACCCGCCAGCCCAACCTCACCAAATACCACCAATCCACGGGGTAAAGGTTTATTGCGCATGGAAGAGTTAATCGCCAGCAGCACAGCCAGATCGGCGGCAGGCTCGGCAATTTTGACACCGCCCACTGCATTGATAAAGACATCCTGATCAAAAGCCGCCACACCGGCATGCCTGTGCAGCACTGCCAGCAGCATGGCCAGGCGGTTTTGCTCCAGACCTACCGACAAACGGCGTGCATTCGGCGCATGTGAACTGTCAACCAGCGCCTGTATCTCTACCAGCAAGGGCCGCGTGCCTTCTTGCGTAACCATGACGCAAGAGCCGGCGACCTGGGTATCATGTTGCGACAGGAACAAGGCCGAAGGATTGGACACCCCTTTCAAACCTTTTTCCGTCATGGCAAACACACCAAGCTCGTTGACGGCACCAAAACGGTTCTTGATGGCCCGCACCAGGCGGAAGCTGGAATGAGTGTCGCCCTCAAAATACAAGACCGTATCAACGATATGCTCAAGCACCCTTGGCCCGGCCAGTGCACCTTCTTTAGTAACATGACCGACCAGTATCATGGTGATGTCCATGGTCTTGGCAACACGCGTCAGCTGGGCCGCACATTCGCGTACCTGGGCAACCGAGCCTGGCGCAGAGCTCAGGGCATCGGAATACATGGTCTGGATAGAATCAATGACCACGACCTGTGGCTTATGTTCAGCAAGGGTATTGAGAATTTTTTCCAGTTGTATCTCAGCCTGTAATTGCAAGTCCTTGGCGTCCAGCGACAAGCGTTTGGCGCGCAGGGCGATTTGAGCGCCCGACTCTTCACCACTCACATACAAGACCTTTTTCTTTTGAGCCAAGTTAGCCAGCGCCTGCAACAGCAAGGTGGATTTACCTATACCAGGGTCACCACCTATCAGCACAACGCCGCCAGCAACCAACCCGCCACCGAGCACGCGGTCAAATTCATCGATATCAGTACCAAAACGCGGCACATCCAGCGCCTCAATTTCTGCCAGGTTCAGCACAGGTGCAGATTGCGCCAGCCCCTGGGGTTTAGCACTAAAACGGTTGCCAACTGATTCAACGATGGTTTCGACCAGGGTGTTCCATTGGCCGCAAGCCGGGCATTGCCCCGCCCACTTATTAACAATACCACCACACTCAGTACAGGTAAAATTGGTTTTTGCTTTTGCCATCGTCAGACCTGAAGAAATTTTAAAAACATGCAGCAGCGCAAACTGCATGCATACCAGCCATAAAAACACTGATATTTTAACCAGTATTCAGTAATTAGCTTGCCTTATTTCACTAATTCCGCACAATTTTCATGGTATAAAGCTGCCAGTGACATTTTGTAGCAGGTAGACATAGAGCATGAATAAAGCATGAAGAGCGGTTTTTATACGATCATGGCGGCGCAGTTTTTTTCTTCACTGGCCGACAATGCCTTACTGATAGCCGCGATGGCACTGTTGACGTCCATGCAATCTCCAGAATGGATGTCGCCGCTGTTGAAGTTGTTTTTTGTGCTGTCCTATGTTTTGCTGGCCCCCTTTGTTGGTGCCTTTGCTGACTCCCTGCCCAAGGGCAAGGTCATGCTGATTACCAACATGATTAAAGTCGGTGGCTGCGCCCTGATGTTTTTTCATGTACATCCCTTGATCGCCTATGCCGTCGTCGGCTTTGGAGCTGCCGCCTACTCCCCTGCCAAATATGGCATCCTCACCGAACTATTGCCACCAGAAAAACTGGTAGCCGCGAATGGCTGGATAGAAGGATTGACCGTTTCATCCATTATCTTTGGTACGGTATTGGGTGGTGCGCTGGTGAACTCAAAAGTCTCGACAGTGTTGCTCAACTTTGACTTTCCTCTCATCGACTTTAATATCACTACCCCGTCCGAGGCAGCGCTGTGTGTAGTGACTGCCTGCTATGCCACGGCTGCATTATTCAATATGCACATCCCGGATACTGGCGCACGTTACAAGCACCAGCAGCGCAATCCTGCCAAGCTGGTGACTGAATTTGCCGAGTGCGTGACTATTCTGTGGAAAGACAGACTCGGTCAAATCACACTGGGCGTCACCACTTTGTTATGGGGCACTGCAGCAACCTTGCAATTCATCGTCTTGAAATGGGCTGAAAAATCCCTGCACATGACGTTGGACAGAGCCGCCATCCTGCAAGGTGTAGTTGCCATCGGGGTTGCTCTGGGTGCCGTTGCCGCAGCCCGTTTTGTACCGTTGAAAAAATCCCTGAGCGTCATGCCTCTGGGGGTAGCCATGGGCCTGGTAGTGATCACCATGATCTTTGTACATACGATCTGGATCGCTTATCCATTACTGATACTGGTGGGTGCACTGGCTGGCTTCTTTGTGGTTCCCATGAATGCCTTGTTGCAGCATCGCGGCCACGTATTGATGAGCGCAGGACATTCGATTTCTGTGCAGAACTTCAATGAAAACCTGTCTGTCCTGACCATGCTGGCGCTGTATACCTTGCTCAACTCCATGAAGATAGACATCATGGTCATCATTGTATTGTTTGGCCTGTTCGTTTCCAGCACTATCTATGCCGTCATACGCAAGCACATGGCCAATCAACGCGAGTACGATTCACTGGCACTGATAGGCGAGCACAAGCACTGATCAAGCGAAGGGCGATTACAGCCCTGCTGCATGTGCTTTTGATTGAGCGTGATGAGCAGTGCGCTAAGGAATGCGCTTCAGCTTAACCATGTCGGCCTGTATAAACCAGTCATCCGGCACCACCATACCCCGGCGGTATTCCTGCATCAGCCCCTGGTTTTCTTGCATCAGGGCGAGCATGAGTGGCGCACTGGGAGTAGCAAAGTAAGTTTGCATGTCATTCAGTATGCTTCCCTTTTCCTGCACTGCATTCTTGTCTGACTGTGCGGGTGCCAGCCACTCCAGCCTGTCCAGCAACAAGGCATGTTCAAAATCCAGCGACCGCACTTCTGCTTGCGTCCATATCGCTCCACGGCAGTGATTCTGTGTCAGCCCGGCGCTAAAGTTATCAGCTGTTTGTTCAGTTTGTTCATCTCGGTAAAACAACCATCCCAGTATCAAGGCTTGCGCACTTTGCACTGCCCCCGGCAAGACTTGCCGTGCCAGCGGATGTGCTGACAATTGCAATTGCTGCCCCATGATCTTGTGCAGCTTGGCACCCAGGCTGTCTGCCAGATTGGGGCCAAGATAATCATATAAATCTGGTACCCCTGCCGCATCGGCATGGAACAAATAAAATTTTGTTGCCAGCTCCAGATGCTGCAGACCAGCCTTGGTCTGCAATAGAAAATCAAACTCCCCTATGGTGCTGGCCCCTTTGTTATGTACCTGCAAACCGTGGGCAGCTAACAAGCCGTGTGCAGTTAAATAGAATTCGTAGAGCCTCTCCGCATACAGGCCAAGCCGGCGTGAAGGATGGCGCTGCAACAAGTCCAGTAAGGGGGCAGGATTACTGTCAAGCTCTGCCAGCCATTGCGGCAATACTTGAGCATCAGAAAAAACTGCGTTTGCCAGTTTACCTTCCCAGGAAACATCATGGGTATCCAGCAGACCCGGCGCTGTCAGCATCCATGCCAGTGCCCGCACATGAGGATTGTGGAGATGCTGCCATTGCCGGTGAAATGCAGCTTGTGCGCTCTCCATATGGCTCAATGTGCTGGCAGTGCTTTAATAGCGAGACACAAATCTGCCCAGGCTTTGGCCTTGTCCGCAGGTTTGCGCAAGAGATAAGCCGGGTGATAAGTCGCCACCACCGGTATGCCATTGAATTGATGCACCTTGCCACGCAACTGTCCCACCGGGGTTTCAATATCCATACCCAGCAAAGACACGGCAGCAGTCTTGCCTAGTGCGACAATGATTTGCGGTTTGATCATGGCGATCTGTCTGTGCAGGTAAGGCAGGCAGGCAGCGATTTCATCGGCAGTCGGTGGCCTGTCCTTGCCTTGTGCATCTGTCGGACGGCATTTGACGATATTGGCGATATAGCTTTGCTCACCACGTGGCACGCCCAGGGACTTGAGCATATTGTCGAGCAACTGTCCGGCAGCACCTACAAATGGCAAACCCTGCAAATTCTCGTTATAGCCCGGTCCTTCACCGACAAACAGCCATTTGGCTTGTTTGTCACCGGTGCCAAATACGGCTTTTTTCCGGCCCTGGCACAGGCCACACTGACGGCAGCTTTCCACCATGGGCTGCAATTCATCCCAGGATAAAGTAGCGATCGCAGGCTCACTATCGAATGACGGGACAGGCTGCACTTCTTGCGGCATCCAGTCATCTGCTTCAGGCGGGCTTTCAAAAGCCTGGGCTAAAGACGGGGCTTCCGGCGGGTGTTTGTGCGGCACAATCTCTGTTTCAGTCCACGCCGTATTTACGGCTGGGGCTGGGGCTGGGGCTGGGGTTACTATTATTGGCTCGGCAGTTTTCGCAGCAACAGACCCAGACTCAGGATCAGGCCCGACTTCAACTCCAGCCTCCAAGGCAGGTACAAGCGCAACTTGCTCTGCTTCGCGCAATAACCACATCGGGCCCAAACCGAGTTCATGCAAGGCTCTTTGCCTGTTATGACTGTCAAACGTTTGCATCAATAAGCCTCCGCATTACGATCGCATCTTCGCGCTGATTATCATGCGCGGGGTAATAGCCCTTGCGCACACCGATAGCGGCAAATCCAGCGCCTTCATACACAGAAATGGCGCGCGCATTGCTGCGCCGTACTTCGAGCAAAATCGAGGCATGGGCCTGCTCTCTGGCATAAGTGAATAGTTTGTCCATCAATAATTTTGCATGGCCTTGTCCCTGATATGACAGATCGACTGCAAAATTCAGCAAATGCAGCTCATCCAGTATCGGCATCACGACAAAATAGGCAAACAAATCCAGTTCTGCATTCCTGAAACCAAAAGCTTCATAGCCACTGGAAAAAGAGTCAGTAAAATTCCCACGTGTCCAGGGATGCGCATACACCCGTTCTTCTATGCTGAGTATGCTATCGACATCAGCAAACCCCAATTTGCCATAATGTGGTGTGATCAATTTCAAATCCATGACCAACTCCATTACACAGGCGCCTTGGCTGCCTGGAGTTTAACTTGTTCACGCTCAGCGGTAGTCAGGGCAATTTTATTGCGCAGGTACAGGGGCTGCGCCTGGTCTGCAGGCAGGCTAAGACCAGCGGCGAAATCCAGTTGTCCCAGTATGCCGACTTGTTTTGCGTGCGGCATACATAGCACCACTTGATATTTTGCCTGCTCAGACTCAGGCAAAGTCAGGCCATTGCCCAGTACCAGCTGCGGGTTTTCCAGCGTGATGGCCGCCAATGCAGCATCCAGCCCTATCAGCGCGGGAGCACTTATTTCTGTCCAGCCAGCCACGTCATCAAAGCGGTATTGTGCCCAGTACACTTCATTCATGCGCGCATCGAGTATGCAGACAAATTCATTTGATGTTGCCTGCTCGCGCGCGGCTTCAGCCATGGCCAGCAGGCTCACCACGGGCATCACTGGCAAGTCTGCACCATAGGCCAGACCCTGCACAATGCCGCAAGCTGTGCGTATGCCGGTAAAAGCACCGGGGCCACAGCCAAAGGCAATAGCATCGCAATCCTGCAAGCGCACACCCGCCTCGGCAAGCAAAGCCTGTATGGCAGGCAAAATACCCTGGGAGTGTGTCTGAACACCGCTGAGTTCGCGGACAAATATGCCACCATCAGTCAAGATGGCTGCGGTGGCGAGCTCGGTAGAGGTTTCAATTGCTAAAATTCTGGTCATACGCGTATTTTACCGTGTTCCACCTGTTTCAAGACTGGCTGTTTGCCAAAGCTTATGCCTTGGCCATGCCTGGCCATGCCTTAATTACGCTTCAGTTCATCACTTGGTTTAAAATTACGTGATGAATACCATCATGAATACCGAAGATATTTCCGCAATAAAGGCTGACCTGGCAAATAAAGACTGGTTAATCGCCTGCCTGTGCGCCGCCTGGTGCGATACCTGCAATTTTTACAGGGCGTCTTTTGACGAACTGATGATTAAACATCCTGACAAATGCTTTGCCTGGATAGACATAGAAGATCAGGCGCATCTGGTGGATGAAGTGGATATAGAGAACTTTCCTACCATCCTCATACAGCATCGCGACCAGGTGATTTTTCTTGGCACCGTATTGCCAGACGCAGCCCAGTTGCAACGTCTGATTCTCTCCATGACAGAAGAAACGCCAGGCCAGCAAGTCAAGCGCAGCGCCTTGAACCAGGCAGCCCCGGAAGACTGGAACATACGGGAACTGATACTCGCAAGCTAAGCATATGCCGCGATCTGCTGTAATCAGGCAGATCAAGTCAGTTTGTTTCCATCGCAAAAAAGACAAAAGGGACTAGATTTGCATCTAGTCCCTTGAATCTGGTGCGGCTGGCAGGAATCGAACCCACGACCCCTTGGTTCGTAGCCAAGTACTCTATCCAGCTGAGCTACAGCCGCGAAAAACAAGATTATAGCCGGACTGGTGCAAAATGGAAAGCCCCTAAAGCCAGATTATTTTTTAGCTTAATTAAAAGGCATTTCCTTGAAGCCAAGCCGGATACCAAGCCTGATATCCCCACGTCTCTGCCATATTTCTATGGAGATATCAAAAATCGCGAATAAAAAAGACAAAAGGGACTAGATTTGCATCTAGTCCCTTGAATCTGGTGCGGCTGGCAGGAATCGAACCCACGACCCCTTGGTTCGTAGCCAAGTACTCTATCCAGCTGAGCTACAGCCGCGAAAGACCGAGAGTATAGCACAGGCATTTTGGTTTGATAAGTGCCCGTGCCAAGTTTTTAGATTTCGACCTGAGAACCCACCTCAATGACACGATTACTCGGTATCTGGTAAAAGTCAGCCGCATCACGGGCAATACGGGACATGGCAACGAATACGCTCTCACGCCACATCGCCATACCACTGCCAGGGCTGGAAATAATGGTTTGACGAGAAATAAAGTAAGAAGTTTCCATAGGTTCAAATGTCAGACCAAAGGGTTCGCATAAAGCCAAGGCACCTGGAATATCCGGCTCATTCTTAAAGCCGTAGAACACGTCAATTTGGAAGCAGGCATTCCCCAGATCAGCAACCTTGACACGCTCTGAAGTGGCTACCCAGGGGATTTCGCGGTTATGCAGGGTCAGGAAAATCACTCGCTCATGCAAAATCTTGTTGTGCGACAGATTATGCAACAAGGCATGCGGTACACCATCGGCCTCGCCACGCAAGAATACCGCTGTTCCTGACACTCTAATCGGTGCAGAGACAAACAGGGATTCAAGAAAATCTTCTAATGGAATTGCATGCTTTTTCAGATTATCAAAGACCAGTTCGCGACCACGCTTCCAGGTCATCATCAGGGTAAACATTACTACACCTAATATCACCGGGAACCAACCGCCTATGCCGTGGAATAATTTAAGTACGTTGGCAGAAAACAATGAGACATCAATGAACAAGAAGAAACCGGTTGCAAGGAAACACAATACAGGATTGTATTTCCAACCATAGCGTATAACGAAAAAAGTAAGCAGTGACGTCACTAACATAGTTCCTGTCACGGCAATACCATAAGCAGATGCCAGGCTTGATGATGAGCCAAATCCCACCACAGCAGCCACGACAGCAGCAAGCTGCAACCAATTGACTGCAGGAATATAGATTTGCCCTATTTCTTTCGATGACGTATGGACAATTTCCATCCTTGGCATGATGCCGAGGGAAATCGCTTGTTTGGTCATGGAGAACGTACCTGAGATCGTGGCCTGTGAGGCAATCACTGTCGCCACCGTGGATAAAATAACCAATGGGTAGATGCTCCAGGCACCAAGTTGCTGGTAAAACGGATTGCCAACTGCATCTGGATTTGCCATCAGTAATGCCCCTTGCCCAAGATAGTTTAAACCCAAAGAAGGGAAAACGATCATGAACCAGGCGGCACGAATGGGTTTGCTGCCAAAATGCCCCATGTCTGCATACAGTGCTTCTGCACCCGTAAATGCAAGCACAACAGCGCCCAAAGCCAGAAATGCCAGCCCCTTGTTCAAGGCCATGAAAGCAACGGCATGCATAGGATTGAGCGCCCATAAAATGCCGGGCATTTTAGCAATGTTATAAATCCCCATCCCTGCCAGCACAAAAAACCAGACGACCATGATGGGACCGAACCACTTGCCTATCCCTGCAGTACCCTTGTACTGCACAGAATACAAAAGTAAAAGCACGACTAGCGTAATCGGTACTACGTAGGGTGTGAATGCAGGCGTGGCCACCTCCAGCCCTTCAATAGCAGACAACACCGAAATCGCTGGCGTAATAACGCCGTCGCCATAAAACAGGGCCGCACCAAACAAGCCAAGAACGAGTAAAGTGAAATGAGATTTGGCAGATTTGCCAACAGATTCTAGCGCTAAAGCAGTCAGCGCCATGATACCGCCTTCACCACGATTGTCAGCTCTTAGTATCAGGGTGACATATTTGACCGCAACGATGATGATCAAACCCCATAGTATCAGGGATACGACACCAAAGATATTCGCCTCATTGAGTGCTAGACCATGCTCTTTTGAAAACACCTCTTTCATCGTATAAAGAGGACTCGTACCTATATCGCCATAAACGATGCCGACAGCAGCCAGGGTCAAGCCCGCCAGGCTGCTTTTTGTGTGTTGATTAGCCAATTGTGTACCTTGTTATTATTGGTGCATTGCACAATAGGTGAATTCGTTCAGATTTTCAAGTAAGTGCAACAAAAAAAGGATACTTGACAAGGATCAAATTCAAGCGTTGATTTTTTCTAAAGACCTGACTTTGTGCATACTGTTTTTTACAATTATTGTTATTTCACAAACTCAAACAAAATTCAAAAAAATTCAAACAACGAGAGGCAAATCCAGATAAAAACTGGTGCCACTTCCAAGACTACTTTTAACGCTGAGTTGTCCGTGCAAAATCGAGGCAGTGATGTTGTAGCAGATATTCAGCCCAAGACCGCTGCCTCCCTGCCCTAACTTGGTGGTAAAGAACGGGTCAAAAATCCGTTTCTGGTTTTCTTCAGGTATGCCTTCGCCATCATCACTAAAGACGATCAGGACGCGCTCTCCATCTACCGTGCTGACATTGATTTCCATGTGGCCCGCCTGCCTCTTGTCAAAGGCGTGCAAGATGGAATTCTCCACGAGATTGCTGATCACCTGGCCCAAAGAGCCTGGATAGCTGTCCATATGAATGTTATATGGCACGTTCACTTGTATGCTGTGACCAGTCTGGGTAATGCGGATGTTGAGGGTGGCGATAATATCGTGCAAGACCTGGCGCAGATCAAAGCTGCGTCTGTGCTCAGAGGTGCGATCTACCGCCACCTGTTTGAAACTGCTAACCAGTGTCGCAGCACTGCTCAGGCCACGCATTAATATTTCTGACGAGGTTTTAACCTCTTCACAAAAATTATTCAAGTCTGAGCGGCGCAAGGTTTGCCCTGCCAGTTTGCTGCTGAGGAAGCGGCTACCATCCTGCAAGGTGCTGGCAACCAGCAGGCAATTCCCAATCGGCGTATTGAGTTCATGCGCAACGCCCGCTACCAGCGAACCCAGGGCCGCCAGTTTTTCCTGCGCCAGCAAATGCTCCTGGGTTTTTTGCAAGCGCAGATAAGCATCCGCATTACCGAGAGCAATCGCACCATACGCGCATAGCGAACGGAAAATCATTTTTTCCCTGTCGCCATATACATGCTGACGCGAAGACTGTATGGTCATCGCACCAAGTATCCTGTCGCCTATGATCAGCGGCGCAAACAGCATGCTGTGTACCATTTCAGTACCGGGTATCAGACCTGGCAATTCATCCTCGGCTGCCAGTTCGATGGCAACTTCACGGCGCTCTTTGACGCAGCGCACAGAGTTCGACACCGGGCTGGACATGTAAACGGTATCCGGCTCTATCGGCATACCATTTTCGACACCAAAGGCTGAGGTCATGCTTTGCTGATCATCATCCATCATGTAGATGACAAAAGCGGTCACATGCAGCAAGTCGTGCACATGGCGATTCAAGGCTTCAAAGACTGCCGCCGCATCCAGGCTGGCAGTAATTTCCTGCCCTATGGTTCCCAATTTTTCCAGCACGATGCTAGTTTGTTGCAAGACTTTGGCACGTTGCGCTTCTGCTGCTGCGAGCTGACGCAGATGCTCACTCTCAGCCTTCATGCGCTCAGTCTGCTGGCTCAGTTGCATGGCATTGAGCCGGTTCGCAGAAGCAAGCTTGTTACTTTTTTCTCGGGCGATGAGTGCCAGTTGCCCAAACTCATAGGCCTGGCGAAAATTGTCGGCAGCCGCATAGGCATGGGCAATTTCTTCGTACAAATCTGGGGGTATGCTAAAACCGCTGATATTGTCAGCGAGGTCAAGTGCCATGCGCAGATAATGCAAGGAAGCGCTGGCAGCTTGCATTTGTGCAGGTTCTGGCAAGTTATGGCGCGTGTATAAAGCGGCGAGCACACGCAAGACTTCAATATGCCGGTAGCCATCAGAACTCTGGCGCGCCAGCGTCAATGCCTCAAGCGCGACAGCCAATGCCGTCTTGGCCTGTCCTTGCATGGATAAGGCATTGGCATAACCACGACGTGAGCCTATGCGAAAATCCAGATGATTCTTTTTATCCGCCCAGGAAATCAATTCATAAAAAGTGGTCAGCGCAGTTGCATAGTCACCCATGTCCAGTGACAAATCACCGAGATAACGCAAGGCCAGTAAATGGGCGCGCGCCCCTACCACTTTGCCCAGTATGGGCAAGGCATTTTCAAGCATCTGCTTGGCAGCATCCAGGCGGCCCAGCCTGCGCAGGGTCTCTGACATCTGCACGAGGCAACTGGCTATGCTGTTGGGCCATCCGGCTGCTCTGGCCAGATCAAGCCCATCCTGTATCCAGTGCAAGGCAGACTGATGATCGCTCATGCTGTTAAAGGCATCACCTATATTGCTGGCAGCAGTGATCATGCGGCGCTTTTGCCCATAATTCCTGGCGAATTCAAATACCTGTATGCCACGCCCTGCGGATGCACCAAAGTCACTGGTGAGGGAGTAGGTATACATTAAAAATTCATTGATATAACTGCGCAAGAACAGATCGCCACTCTGGCTTTCAGGATTGCGGCTTTCTCCCCAGCGTTCAAGCGCCAGAGGCAAGTTGCGCAACACCAGTTGATTGGCCAGCAGGGATTCTGCCGCGGTTTCGCGCATCTTGTCTTTTGCCACAAGGGCAAACTGAACAGCCAGGCCAATTTCTGCTTCAACTACTGGCACCTCGCCTTTTTGCAAATTAACACTAGCAAGCAAAAAATGTGCATCTGCAGTGCAGCACGCAGCCAGGTCAGAGCCATTACCAGTTGACAGTTCCAGCGATTGCACAGACAACTGTGCCGCCTGATCAAACTCGCCAAACAGCCATGCAGCTTCAGCGCGGATCAGCAGCAAGCGGGCGCGTATGAGCCGTTCAGCGCTGCCTGCATCACTATCATCAGAAGGAAACAATTCGCCGGTGAGATTTTCCGTGGCCTGGGCCAGCTTAAGTGCCCTGAGTGTGTCACGCTGGCGCAAATGCCAGGCAAGCTTTAACTGCAGATCCAATAATTCCATCCCCCGCAAACCTGGCAATTCGCGTTCCCACTGTTCTACTTCGTCATTGGTAACGAATATGTCCATGGGGTGAAATTAAGGAGGTTGGATGATTTTGACGGCTTGGGTATTGAAGAAATAGTATCAGATCGGGCAAGAATTTGAAGATAATCCCGAAGCCAGAAGAGCGTATTTGAAGAATATTGACAAAACCTTACACTGAAAAGTAACACAGGCTGGTATTTCAAATGAATTTTTCATTGAAATACCAGCCTGCTCATTAACTTCAAGACAATTAATTAAATTTCAAACAATTTTTATATCTATGCGACTACTGCGTCTGACTTTTTGGCTACCAGGGTCAAAATATCATAAGACGCCACCAGTTCATTATCCTGATTAGTCACTTCCACATCCCAGGCCACCACCCCCTGCCCTACACCCTTGGCATCTTTCTTTTGCCTGTCTATCTTGCGCTTGCAAGTCAGGCGTGCACGGATGGTGTCACCTATGCCTACCGGTTTGATGAAACGCAGGGTGTCGAGGCCGTAGTTGGCCAGTACAGGGCCAGGTGCAGGAGACACAAATAAACCGGCAGCAGCCGACAACACAAAATAACCATGCGCAATACGCTTGCCGAAAGGGCTTTCTTTGGCAGCGATCTCATCGAAATGCATGTAGAAAAAGTCACCGGACAAACCACCAAAGGCAACGATATCTGCTTCACTGACAGTACGCCTGTGTGTCAGCAAGGACATGCCAATCTGCAGGTCTTCAAAATAGCGGCGGAAGGGATGGACATCAGATTCCAGTACAACCGCTCCACGTACGTGCTCTGCCGTCACTGCGGCCAGCATCGTAGGTGATCCCTGCACAGCGGCTCTTTGCAAATAATGTTTGACTGCCCTACTACCACCCAGTTCTTCACCACCACCGGCACGGCCAGGGCCGCCATGCTTCAATTGTGGCAAGGGTGAACCATGGCCAGTTGATTCTGGCGCTGATTCGGCATTCAAGATCATCAGGCGACCATGGCGTGCCGCCATATGCGGTATCGCCATGGCGGCGATATGCGGGTCTTTGGTGACCAGGGTAGCTACCAGGCTGCCGCAACCTTTTGCCGCCAGCGTCAGAACCTCCTGCATATCCTTGTAAGGCATCAGGGTCGTCACCGGGCCAAAGGCTTCAATCTCGTGTACTGCCGAATTTTCCATAGGCTGGCGGCAAACGATCAGGGTCGGTGCAACGAAAGCACCCTGTTCGAGCCCTTCCCCTTGCAATTGCACTGGCACAGCACCGCCGCAAATGATTTGATTGCCTGCTGCCAGTTGTTGAATACTGGCGAGTACATCGTGCTGCTGGGCACGACTGGCAAGCGGCCCCATGCGTACACCTTCGAGACGGGGGTCACCTACTATTGTTTTATCCAACCTGGCGCGTATTTTTTCTGCCACCACATCCAGTTGCGCAGCGGGCACCATGGCCCTGCGTATGGCCGTGCATTTTTGCCCGGCCTTGGCTGTCATTTCACGCACCACTTCTTTGACGTACAAATCCAGTTCCTCATCACCTGCTTCAATATCCGGCCCCAGTATCGCGCAGTTCAGTGAATCAGCTTCGGCATTGAAGGGGATGGAACGGCGCACGATATTTGGATGCACCTTCAATTGCGCTGCCGTGGCCGCAGAACCGGTGAAGGTGACAACGTCAGTTTCTTCCAGCAGATCAAGCAAGTTGCCAGTGGAACCGATGATCAGTTGCAAACTACCTTCAGGCAGCAAACCACTGGCATGAATTTGCCTGACCAGTGCCTCGGTAAGATACGAGGTCGCAGTTGCCGGTTTGACTATGCAAGGCATGCCCGCCAAAAAACTGGGCGCAAATTTTTCCAGTAAACCCCAGACGGGAAAATTGAAGGCATTGATATGCACTGCCACACCCTGACGCGGAACCAGAATGTGTGTGCCTGAAAAATGCCCCTGTTTGCCTAAAGGCATGGCCGGGCCTTCATGTACCACATTCGCGGACGGGAATTCATTCGTGCCTATGCTGGCGTAGGCAAATACGGTACCTGCGCCACCTTCTATATCTATCCAGCTATCACTGCGGGTTGCGCCTGTGTGGGATGAAATTACGTATAACTCCTCCTTATGTTCAGTCAGGTATTTGGCCAGAGTGCGCAAAATAGAAGCACGCTGCTGGAAGTCCAGCGCAAGCAAGTTTTTCAGGCCAATCTTCCTTGCATAAGTCAACGCTGCACCAAAGTCCAGGGCTTCGGCATGGCTGGCGTAGATCGCACTGCCATCAATGGCGCTATGCAGGATTTGTTGTGGCTCTGTACCGGTCCATACACCAGCTATCCAGCTTTGCAAAATTTTCATGGATTACTCTCTTAAATAATCAAATATTCAGGATCAGGACTTGGTGCCATCAGGTTTTAGTACTATATGCTGGCAAGCCTGCTGCCAGCGCAATACGTGGGCGATTTTCTTCGACTGCAGTCAGCGCTTCTACTTCCTGCATGCTGGCGAGTGAGCGCCGTGTCAACGCATGGTATTGAGCCGTGCCTTCGGTCTTCCAGGCGATTTCTTCATCGCGCAAAAAACGTGCAATGCGGGCTGGTGCACCAATGACCAGGCTGCGTGGCGGAACTGCCATACCAGCCTTGACAAAGGACATGGCAGCGACGATCGACGATTCACCAATCACAGCCTTGTCCATGACCACGGCATTCATTCCCACCATGGCATTTTTACCTATGCGGCAGCCATGCAAGACCGCGCCATGGCCGATATGTCCATCCTGCTCAACCACGGTATCGCTATCAGGGAAGCCATGGATGACACAGGTATCCTGCACATTCGCGCCGTGTTCCAGAACAATGCGGCCAAAATCACCACGCAGGCTGGCAGACGGGCCGATATAACAGCCAGGCCCGACGATCACATCGCCTATCAGCGTGGCGCTGGGGTGCACATAGGCGCTGGGATGCACCACCGGTATCAGGCCATCGATTGCATATATAGTCATGCAGCTTCCTTAGCTTCAGGCACGTTCTATGATGAGGGCAATGCCCTGCCCTACGCCTATGCACATGGTGCACAAAGCATAGCGGCCATTGATGCGTTCCAACTGGTTCAGTGCTGTGGTTACCAGACGCGCACCAGATGCCCCTAGTGGATGGCCTATTGCGATCGCGCCGCCATTTGGATTGACATGTGCCGCATCATCAGCAAGGCCAAGATCACGCGTGACTGCCAGTCCTTGTGCAGCAAAGGCTTCATTAAGTTCTATGACATCCATCTGCGCCAGGCTCAATCCTGTCTGCGCCAGCAATTTACGGGTTGCTGGTGAAGGGCCAAAACCCATGATGCGTGGTGCCAGACCAGCTGTTGCCATGCCGACGATACGTGCACGTGGTGTCAGGCCATGCTGTTTTACTGCCGCATCGGAAGCCAGCAATAAAGCGCAGGCACCGTCATTAACGCCAGATGCATTACCAGCAGTGACTGTGCCATCCGGTTTGACCACGCCTTTGAGGCGGGACAACATGGCGATATCTGTATCCGGACGTGGATGTTCATCGGCAGTGAACAAAATGGCGTCACCTTTTTTTTGCGGGATGCTGACGGGAATAATTTCTCCGGCAAAAAAACCGGCAGCGTGGGCTGCTGCCCAGCGTTGCTGGCTACGCAAGGCAAAGGCATCCTGATCTGCGCGATTGATGCCAAATTGTTCGGCAACGTTTTCTGCAGTTTCGGGCATGGAATCTATGCCATATTTTGCCTTCATCAGGGCATTCACAAAACGCCAGCCTATAGTCGTATCTTCTATTTTTGCTGCACGTGAAAATGCGCTGTCGGCCTTGGCCATGACAAAGGGTGCGCGCGTCATGCTCTCCACACCACCAGCAATAATCAGTGATGCTTCACCTGATTTGATGGCGCGCCCGCCTATGCCTATGGCATCCAGGCTGGAACCGCATAAACGGTTGATGGTATTGGCAGGCACGTCTACCGGCAAACCTGCCAGCAGTGCCGCCATACGACCAACATTGCGGTTATCTTCACCGGCCTGGTTGGCACAACCGTAGTACACGTCATCTACCATTGTCCAGTCGACGCCAGCATTACGCTCTATCAATGCCTTGATCGGCAAGGCTGCCAGGTCATCTGTACGTACGCTTGCCATGGTACCGCCGTAACGGGCGAATGGGGTCCTAACAGCGTCGCATATCCATGCTTCCATTTTCTTTCCTTTGTCTCTTATTTTTTGACTGGCTTACTCAATTACTCAAGCCTTTTTACGATTATCCACTACACGCCTGGCCTTGCCGACCATGGTGCGTTCTATGCTGTTGGCTGGCAGTATGCTGACCTTGCAACTGACTCCGATAAAAGTCTTGATGTGATGCTCAAGCTGCTGGTGCAATTGCTGCACATCTTGCTCTGACAAGGTACCTGATACTTCAGGACGTAATTCCGCCACGATAGCTAGCTTGTCCATATGACCTTCACGCGTCACTACCAGTTGATATTGTGGTGCCAATTGCGGGTGTTTGAGTATCAGTTCTTCTACTTGTGTAGGGAACAAATTCACACCACGGATGATGAGCATGTCGTCAGAACGGCCAGTGATCTTGCCCATGCGGCGCATGGCGCGTGAAGTCGGTGGCAGTAAACGTGTCAGGTCGCGGGTGCGGTAGCGTATGACTGGGAAAGCCTCTTTACTCAGAGATGTGAACACCAGTTCACCTTCTTCGCCATCTGGCAAGACTTCGCCTGTTTCGGGATTGATAATCTCTGGATAAAAATGGTCTTCCCAAATCACCGGACCATCTTTGCTTTCTATGCATTCGCTGGCGACACCCGGCCCCATGACTTCTGACAAGCCATAGATATCAACGGCATCAATACCTGCACGCGCTTCGATTTCACTGCGCATGGCATCGGTCCACGGCTCCGCACCGAAGATACCTATACGCAGGGAGGTGTTGGCAGCGTCGATGCCCTGACGCGTCATTTCTTCTATGATATTGAGCATATAAGAAGGCGTGACCATGATGATGGAAGGCTGGAAATCCTGTATCAGTTGCACCTGTTTTTCTGTCTGGCCACCAGACATGGGGATGACGGTACAGCCGAGGCGCTCTGCGCCATAATGCGCACCCAGACCACCAGTGAACAGGCCATAGCCGTAAGAGACTTGCACGATGTCGCCAGCACGGCCACCGGCAGCACGAATAGAACGCGCCACCAGGTCTGCCCAGTGATCAATATCTTTTTGCGTGTAACCAACTACCGTTGGTTTGCCTGTGGTGCCACTGGATGCATGTACCCTGACCACTTTTTCACGCGGTACGGCAAACATGCCAAAGGGATAGTTGTCGCGCAAATCCTTCTTGCCTGTGAAGGGGAATTTCGCCAGATCAGCCAGGGTTTTCAAATCATCGGGATGTACGCCCGCCGCATCAAAACTGGCGCGATAATGCGGAACGTTGTCATACACGTGTTGCAAGGTCCATTTCAGTCGCTGCAATTGCAGGGCCTGAAGTTCATCCTTGCTAGCCGTTTCTATCGCGTCCAGACCCGCAGTTTTTTTTACGTGTGTTTTTCTGTCTGTGTTGTCTGCCATGTTTTGTCTCCCGCTCACTTATCCTGATTTCGTTTCTATGATTGATGGCTAAACACAAGTTCAGGTTGGAATTGCGTTTTCCTGCAATACCAGACCTGGTACAACTTCCGCATTCAGCTTATGCGACTTGCCACGGAACAGCGCGATCAATTGGCCATGCTGATTAGTCAGGCGCGCATCGTAGATGCCGGTACGGCCAGTCAATGATTGTTCTGTTGCAGTCGCGGTGATGACATCACCCTCGCTCCCAGGTGACAGAAACTCTATGCTGCATCCGGCAGCAACAGTCACCTGATTGCGGCTATTGCAGGCGAAGGCAAAAGCACTGTCGGCCAGGGTAAACAAATAACCACCATGACAGGTCTTGTGCCCATTCAGCATATCAGGTCTGATCACCATGCTGAGTGTTGCCGTACCTTCAGCTACATAAGCTATCTGCATATTCAGCCCGCGCGTTGCGGCATCGCTGGCGAACATGGCGGCGGCAGTGAGTTCTGCCATGTGCTGACTGTCTTTGGCAAATTGCTTACTTACTTGACTGATTTCTGTGCTCATCTATGCTTTTCCTTGGCCAATCAAACTTACTTGCCAACAAAATGGGGCGCGCGCTTCTCTACAAATGCCGCGACGCCTTCGCGATAATCCTGGCTCTGCCCCAGTTCACGCATCATATTGGTTTCCAGTATGAGTTGCTGCTCCAGAGTATGTTGCGGGCTGGCATAGATTGCCTGCTTGGTGAAGGCCAGTCCCTTGGTTGGAGCAGATGCAAAATGCGTGGCTAAAGCCATGGCTTCAGCCTGCAATTGATCATCATCCACACATTTCCAGATCAGGCCCCATTGCTCTGCCTGTTCAGCACTGATTTTGCCACCGAGCATGGCTGCCCCCATGGCCCTGGCAGTACCCAATGCGCGTGGCAGGAAGTAAGTGCCGCCAGTGTCCGGTATCAGGCCCAGCTTGCAAAAAACTTCAACAAAACTGGCTGAACGTGCTGCCAATACGATGTCGCAGGCCAGCGGCAGGTTGGCACCGGCACCGGCTGCTACACCATTCACTGCGCAAATAACCGGGATGGGCAAGGCGCGCAAGGCAAGTACCAGCGGTGCATAATATTTTTCTACTGACTCACCCAGATCTGGAGGTGCACCGTCGGCCGCATTGTCTCCCTTCACGGCACGGTCAGATAAATCCTGACCCGCACAAAAACCCCGCCCGGCACCGGTCAATACCATGACGCGCACCGAAGCATCTGCCCGCAAGGTGGCCAGTGCATCCTGTATCTCCAGATGCATGGCGACGTTGAAGCTATTCAGTTTTTCAGGCCGGTTGAGAGTCAGGTGGGCAATGCCGTCGCTGACGTGAAACAGGATGTGGGAATAGTCCATTCAATTCTCGCTATCAAAATCCAGAGTCAAGGTATCGCTGACCGGGAAACTCTGGCAGGTCAGCACGAATCCGCGTGCCACTTCGTAATCTTCGAGGGCGTAATTCCTGTCCATATCTACCTTGCCTTCCACGACTTTGGAACGACAGGTAGAACACACACCGCCCTTGCAGGAATAACGCATATCATGCCCCAGCTTCAGGGCGGCATCCAGTACAGATTCCTTATCTTTTTCCATGTCGAAATGCGTGTGATGACCATCCATGATAATCGTCACGGCACAGGAAGATTTGCCTGGCAAAGGCTTGGCGCTGGCGACATGCCGGTGCGCAGGTATGCTGGCGGCAAACAACTCGACCTTGATCTGCTCTTTGGGCATGCCACGCTGTTGCAAGGCTGCGCTGACGGCATGCATCATTTCTTCTGGCCCGCAGATGAAGGCAGCATCCATGTCATCTATGCGTATCCATTGATCAAACAAGTTCAGGCATTTTTCAGCGGTGATGCGGCCATTAAACAAGTCTATATCCTGCTGCTCGCGGCTCATGATGTAGATCAGGTTCAGGCGCTGCAAATAACTGTCTTTCAATGCCGCCAGTTCTTCCTTGAACATGACAGTCGATGATGCCCGGTTGCCATACACCAGGGTAAATTTGCTCTGCGGTTCTGTCTGCAACGTGGTCTTGATGATGGACAGCAAAGGTGTAATGCCACTGCCTGCGGCAAATGCCAGATAATGTTTTTCATGCTCGGTAGCCAGCGGCAAATTGAAATGGCCCATGGCAGGCATGACTTCGATCTCCATACCGGCACGCAAGCTGTCATGTACCCAGTTGGAAAATGCACCACCTTGCACGCGCTTGATGGCAACCCGCAACTGCCCATCCTGCACAGCCGAACAGATAGAGTAAGAACGGCGTACGTCTTCACCGTCTATCTTGGCGCGCAAGGTCAGATGTTGTCCTTCACGATAGGCAAACTGCGCCTGCAGATCTGCTGGCACGGCAAAACTCAAGACTACGGCATCGCGGGTTTCTGGCCGTATCTGGCTGACTGTCAGTGGGTAAAATTTGCTCATGTATTGTCGTCTCCTTTTTATTTTTATTCTTCGCTCAATGCGGTTTGAAGTAATCAAAAGGTTCCAGGCAAGCCTTGCATTTATGCAGCGCCTTGCAGGCAGTTGATCCAAACTGGCTGACCAGTTGAGTATCGACAGAACCACATTGCGGGCAAGTGATGGCTGGCTGTACTTCACGATAACGCTGGATGGCGGAGATATCCACTACCTGTTGCTGTGGCGGTGCGATGCCATAGCCACTGAGTTTTTGCTTGCCGGCTTCTGTCATCCAGTCGGTACTCCAGGCGGGTGACAATTGATAAACAATGCTGGGTGGTTTGATGCCATGCGCCTGTAGTGTCTTTCCAATTTCTTCGGCAATCACATCCATGGCCGGGCAACCAGAGTAAGTGGGGGTAATTGTGATGACACACTCGCCCTCCTGCCATTCCACTGCGCGGATAATACCCAGGTCCGTCACCGAAATGACCGGGATTTCAGGGTCACTGACCTCACCCAGCCATTGCCATATCTGATTAGTACTGGCAGGTGGATTTAGTACCTCGGCCATGGCAGAACCTACCATTGCGCCCCCGGATAGGCGCGCTGCAGAAACTGCATTTCTGCCAGCAGATAACCCATATGTTCAGTATGTACACCTTGCTTGCCACCCTTTTGCATCCAGCTATTGGCATCAGGCAGGCGCAAGGTGGCGGCATGCATGACATCGGCCAGATGTGTATCCCAGGCGGTTTTCAAATCTGAAGGTAAAGGAGCTATATCTGCCGCATGCATGGCGACATCAATCTCATCATCCATAAACATTTCGCCAGTGAAGCGCCACAATTCTTCGAGAGCGGTCTGCATCATTTTCTGACTCAATTCAGTACCATCACCAAGACGTACCACCAAATCGCTACTGCGGCGCAAATGGTAAGTGACTTCTTTCAGTGATTTTTCTGCGATGGCAGCAATCTGCTGATCGGTAGATTGCTTCAGCGCTTGCAGATAATGGTAATGCCAGGTGTCAAACAAAAATTGCCGCATCAGGGTGTCGGCATAAGTACCGTTAGGCTGTTCGAGCAATAAAAAATTATGAAAGTCGTGGGCATCACGCAAGAACGCCAGATCATCTTCGGTACGTCCCTTGCCTTCCAGCTCTGCCGCATAGGCATACCACAGCCTCGCCTGGCCTATCAGATCCAGCGCCACATTGGTCAATGCCATGTCCTCTTCCAGCGCAGGCCCCTTGCCACACCATTGCGACAAACGCTGGCTGAGTATCATGGCATGGTCTGCCAGACGTAAAACATGATTGAACTTATCCTCTGACATCTCAATTCTCCAGAATTATTTAGCTATGATGTATAGACAGAGTTCAATTACAGATTCTTGACTTCATCCGGCATGGGGAAGAAGGTTGGATGACGGTAGACCTTGCTATTTGATGGCTCAAACAAAGCTTCTTTATCGCCGGGGCTGCTGGCAAAAATATCACCAGCCCGTGCCACCCAGATGCTGACACCTTCATTGCGTCGGGTATAGACATCGCGCGCATGGTTGATCGCCATTTCTGCATCAGGTGCATGCAGGCTACCTACATGTTTATGCGCCAGGCCGTGCTGGCTACGGATGAATACTTCCCACAAGGGCCATTCTTTGCTCATGATCTGTCTCCTGCTCTCTTATCTATTTTTATGCGCTTTTTTTATTTTCTTGCTGCTTATCGGCATGGGCCTGCAAGGCATCGCGGAACCATGCGCCATCGTCATAGGCTTTGACACGGGTACGCAGGCGTTCACGGTTACAGGGGCCATTGCCTTTCAAGACCTGGTAAAACTCATCCCAGTTAATTTCACCAAAATCATAATGGCCGCGTTCTTCATTCCATTTAATAGCAGGGTCAGGCAGTTCCAGACCCAAGTATTCAATCTGCGGCACGGTCTGGTCCACCATGCGCTGACGCAGTTCATCATTGGAAAAAAGCTTGATACGCCATTGCGCCGATTGAGCACTATTCACCGATGCCGCATCAGACGGGCCAAACATCATCAGCGCTGGCCACCAGTAACGATTCAATGCATCTTGCGCCATGGCTTTTTGTTCTGCTGTGCCACGGCACAGTGTCATCATGATGTCGTAACCCTGGCGCGCATGGAAGGACTCTTCCTTGCAAACGCGTATCATGGCGCGTGAATACGGGCCGTAAGAGCAGCGGCACAAAGGTATCTGGTTGATGATGGCTGAGCCATCAACCAGCCAGCCTATTGCCCCCATATCAGCCCAGCTCAGGGTCGGGTAATTGAAGATGCTAGAATACTTGGCTTTACCGGAATGCAGGTCGGCCAGCAGCTCATCACGTGATACACCCAGGGTTTCAGCAGCGCTGTAAAGATACAGACCGTGCCCTGCTTCATCCTGGATTTTTGCCAGCAAGATGGCTTTGCGTTTTAAACTAGGTGCGCGGGTAACCCAGTTGCCTTCTGGTAGTTGGCCAACGATTTCGGAATGCGCATGCTGGGAGATTTGCCGTATCAGGGTTTTTCTGTAGGCATCCGGCATCCAGTCTTTGGCTTCAATACGAATACCGGCATCGATTCGCTCTTGAAAAGCACGCTCGGCATCGCTCAACTCTTCTGCAGTTTTGAGCTTGCTCAAGCCGGTCTCGACTAATTGTGCATACATGAAACACTCCTTGGCATCCTGAGGATGCGAACATGGAAGATTGATCTGCGTCAAACAATTATATGATACAGTTTTTATTGATGTTGATGTTTTTTTGTATCATTTTAATTTTTTAATAGATTTACGCCTTATCAGCTACACCATAGGTAAAATCTGGACAACAACCAATACTTACCTACCATCACTTACACAGCCGCATGCAGACCAGCACTGCCATCCAAACCTGGATAGACCAGCAACTAACCAATAATCCGCCAAGGGCAAAATCCCTGGTGATGACGGTCTTTGGCGATGCCATTGCCCCACATGGCGGTACGATATGGCTAGGTAGTTTAATCTCATTAATGAGTCATTTTGGCATTAATGACAGATTAGTACGCACCAGCGTATTCAGACTGGCCGAAGAAGGCTGGCTGGAAGCCAAACGGGACGGCCGACGCAGCACTTACCAGCTGGCAACCGCAAGCTATGCCAGGTTCCAGCATGCGTACAAGCGCGTGTATGTGCCACAAACTGGCAAGTGGGATCACTACTGGACCCTGGTCATCATGAGTGGTGACGATACATCCACCGGCAATAAAGCGAGCCTGAAAAAAGAATTGCTGTGGGAAGGTTTTCGCATGATCAATGCCGGAGTATTTGCCCATCCCCAGGCAGATACTGCTGCCTTGCAAAATGTGCTGGGACGTAACGGCTTCGCTGGATTATGTACGGTATGCCGCACCAGTGATTTGAACTTGCCAAATGCCCGCCCGCTACCATCACTGATCGCCAGCCACTGGCAGCTCGATGAAGTGAATATCGCCTACAAGAATTTTATTGAAGCATTCTCGCCACTGAAAAAACTGGTGCAAGGACAGCATTTGCCTGAGCACGCGGCCTTTGTTATCCGCAGTCTGTTGATACATAGCTTCCGCCGTACCCAACTGCACGATCCCAATTTGCCGAGCAGTTTGCGACCCGAAGGCTGGCTAGGTGATGAGGCGTACCGGTTATGCCGCGATTTATACCGGGCTTGTTTCCGGCCAGCAGAAAACTTGTTGAGTCAGGCGCTGGATCCTGAACATCGACAGGATGGCGGTTTGAGTCTACAGGAAAGGTTTGGCGGGCTTTTTTAAAGCCATGAATTTGCTTTATGTCCTTTTGCCTTATGCCATATTGAAAGCGATGCGTTTGTTGAAGCAACTGCTTATAGTCACGTCTCAGGGCAGTTGCTCGGCGAGCGCAACAATAATGCCCTCAGGTCCCCGGATATAAGCCAGCTTATACGTATTCTCATACTGCATTTCGCCAATCAGCTCGGCCCCGTGTTCAAGCATGCGGGCCACAATATCGTGAATACCATCGACGGCAAACATGATGCGACGCAGGCCCAGCGTATTCACCGGCGCATCCACAGGCCCGAACCTGATCGCTTCCGGTGTGTGAAATTTATCCAGCTCAATTCCTTGTCCATCGGGAGTCCGCATCATTGCAAGAGTTGCGCGCACATCCTTGAGACCGATCAAGCTACCTATCAAAGGGCCTTCGACTGTAGTCTCTCCCTCAAGTGTGAGGCCAAGCGCAATGAAGAAGGCTTTGACGGCTTCCAGATCATCGACAACGATGAGGATGTTGTCCATACGTTTAATTGTCATAGGCTTTCTCACCATCTAATTGCTGAAGCACATGCTCGCCACACTTGATGTGTGGCGAGTTCTCATCCAGGGCATTCATCGTCATACAGAAGTTATCATAAAAGTCGGATGGATTCTTTCCAGACCTGTGGTTTGTGAATGCAAACTCAATCAAATTACTTAGCAACAACATGGATTGATATTGACGGTAAGTCGATGCAAGAGATTTACGCCAAAGAAAAAATGATACTCAAATAGTAGCCACAAGAAATCCACGCATACATCATAAAAGGCTCGATTAATGCAAATCCTGAAGCGAACATCTACGTGATCCACGAAAGCCGCTGGGCTCCTGCCTACGCAGGAGCGACGGTTTAAAGGTGCATCGTTGAAATGTGTGCATGTAGATGCAAAGACTTGAACTAACCAGCAAGTTGATCAGCGACGCTGGCCGCGAACCACATAGGTCGCAAGAGAGCTACCCTCAAATTCGTCGCTCCAGCGCAGGCTGGAGCCCAGTGTCGTTGGTTGAGGTGCCGTGCGGTGAGTAAGAGAGCGATGGATAGTGCGCGCAGCGCACCCTACTGAGATGAATTGGATACCAGCACTTCGAGAATGAAATACAAAGGGTGTGAGTCACAGAGTAAAAACAGAGAAGTTCGCATGTTTTTGCTGTTCTTTTGCCGTTCTCGCCTTTCTCAGTGTCGCTTTGTGTCTCGGTGCCTCAGTGTTGAGAGGTCTTGACGTAGTTTTTGATTCTTTTGATGTTTGTTACTGCTAGAAGCTTGGTGTGTTTTCCGTCCGCACAAAAGCAAAACCCCCACTCAATTAAATGAGTGGGGGTATGCGGAATAAAAGCCTGACGATAACCTACTTTCACACTGGTTGCAGCACTATCATTGGCGCGTAATCGTTTCACGGTCCTGTTCGGGATGGGAAGGGGTGGTACCGATTAGCTAT